>CAYVVX010000887.1:0-1977 GCA_964455315.1 uncultured Planctomycetales bacterium
AACACCGTGGACCACCCCGCGCCAACGCTGTCGCGGCTTCCCTGTGTCGTCCGCTCCAAGCCCGCCGTTGACAGCCCCCGGTCCTTACCCTACGGTGTCGCGTCGCATCGCCCGGCGGGCACGGAACGCCCCCGGGGACCGTTTCCGGCACCACCCTTTTTCGGCGAGTTCACGTCAGGCATGTTCAACTACGACTGGTTTACCGGCCCGGCGTTTCAGCAGCAGAAGGACGAGGCCCGCCACCGCTGCACCCGGAAGAAGTTCCCGCACCTCAAGCCCGCGGACGCGGAGTATCAGCGCTTCTTCCGCGAGCTCGAGGCCCGCACCCTGCTCTACCTCCGCGACGGCTTCAGCTACGAGCTCAAGGAGCTGGTCGACGTCGGCCTGAAGGCCGTGCTGACCTTCGAGTGCGAGCCGGCCGACGACCAGTACAAGGTCGGCGCGTTCGTGGTCTCGCTGCTGTTCGAAGAGGTGGTCCGCGTCGAGGTCTACGCGGTCCATCCCAAGGAGAAGCCGGAGGACATGCCGACGATCACCGGCTTCCGCAACTCCCCGCAGCCGATGGGCATGGCCCAGCGCGAGGAGCCGCGGGAGGGGTAGGGTCCGCCGTACGGACCTCCCTGCCGGCGCGCGGTTTCCGGGCGGGCTGGTCCGCGGCGCGGACCCTGCGGGCACGGAGGCGAACAGCTTCGCCGCGTCCTGGCTTTTCCTGATTTCCCGCTTCCCCGGTTCTCGCTTATGTTCCTCTCATGTCGCATGAGCTGACACCCTCCGAAGATCAGGTCCTGGCCGCGGTCAGCGCGGACGAGGATCGCTGGCGCCGGCGCAATCGACACTATTACCTCCTGCTGACCGAGCTCCATCGGCGGCACATCCCCGCGGGCGCCCGGGTGCTGGAGATCGGCTGCCGCACCGGCGAGCTGCTGGCCGGGCTGGCCCCCTCGTGCGGCGTCGGTGTCGATGATGATCCGCAGCGGATCGCGGCGGCCAGGCGGCGGCATCCCGAGCTGACCTTCGTCCACGCGCCCGATCTCAACCTGGAGGCGCTGCCGGCCGCCGAGCCCTTCGACTTCATCATCGTCTGCAACGCGGTCGGCGAGCTGGGCGACGTGCAGGCGCTGTTCGCGTCGCTGCATCCGTTCTGCGGGCCGGACACCCGCGTCATCGTCAGCTATCACAACGCGGTCTGGGAGCCGGTCCTGTCGCTGGCCAGCCGCCTGGGCCTGCGCCGGCCGGTCGGGACACAGAACTGGCTGTCGCGCGACGATTTGGCCAACCTGCTCTTCCTCGCCGGGTTTGCGCCGGTGCGGCAGTTCTGCGAGATCCTGCTGCCTCTGCCCGTCCCGCTGCTGGCCCGCTTCGCCAACCACTTCCTGGTCAAGTTCTGGCCGTGGCGGCATGCCGGGTTGCAGATCCTGGAGGTGGCCCGGCCGGTGCGCCCGCCGTTCGACCCCGAGGCGACGCGGGTCACCGTCATCGTGCCCACCCGCAACGAGCGCGGCAACGTCGAGGCGGCCATCCGCCGCACGCCGGAGATGGGCGCGGGGACCGAGATCATCTTCGTCGACGGCTGGTCCACCGACGGCACGCAGGACGAGATCCGCCGCTGCATCCAGGCGTTTCCCGACCGCGACATCCGCTTCATCCCCCAGGAGGGCCCGCGCGGCAAGGGCCAGGCCGTGCGCCAGGGGTTCGACGCCGCCACCGGCGAGGTGCTGATGATCCTCGACGCCGACCTGACCGTCCTGCCGGAGGATCTGCCCAAGTTCTTCGACGCCCTGGCCGGCGGCAAGGGCGAATTCGTCAACGGAACGCGGCTGGTTTATCCGATGGAAGAGCAGGCCATGCGCTTCCTCAACAAGTGCGGCAACCGGTTCTTCAGCATGTTGTTCACCTGGCTGATCGGGCAGCGGTTCCGTGATACACTCTGCGGGACCAAGGTGCTGACCCGGCGGAACTACCGGCGGATCGCGGCCG
>CAYVVX010000888.1:0-1975 GCA_964455315.1 uncultured Planctomycetales bacterium
CTGAGGTCGGCGAACGGCGAGGCGCCGCGGGAATCCGGCCCGCTCCCATGGCTCACGACCGAAGCTCCGGCCCGAACAACCACGTCACGGGTGAACGACCGCCGCTCCGGGGTCCTGGGTCGCGGCCTGTTCGGCCATCTCCCGCACCTCGGAACGCCACTTCCACAACAGGTAGATGGCCGGATAGACCAGCAGTTCGAGCAGGAACGAGGTCGCGAGGCCGCCGACCATCGGCGCCGCGACCCGCTTCATCACGTCGCTGCCGGCTCCGGTCGACCACATGATCGGCATCAGGCCCATCATCGCGGCGGCCACCGTCATCGCCTTCGGCCGCACGCGCTTGCCGGCTCCGTGGACGATCGCCTCGTGCAGCTCGGCCAGGCTGCGCAGCCTGCCCTTGGCCTTCGCCTCCTCGTACGACAGGTCAAGGAAGAGCAGCATGAAGACGCCCGTCTCCGCGTCCAGACCCATCAGCGCGATCATCCCGACCCAGGCGGCGATCGAGACGTTGTAGTCGAGAGCCCACATCAGCCAGACGGCCCCGATCGCCGAGAACGGCACCGCGAGCATGACGATCCCAGCCTTCACGCCGGACCGGGTGTTCATGTAGAGCAGCAGGAAGATGGTGAGGACGGTGATCGGCAGCACGAGCTTCAGCCGCTCGCGGACGCGGATCATGTTCTCGTACTGGCCGCTCCACTCGAGCGAGTAACCCGGCTCGAGGCGGACCTTGGCAGCGACCACAGCCTTGGCCTCGTCGACGTAGCCGCCGATGTCGCGGCCCGCCATGTCGACGAAGACGTAGCCCGCCAGCAGCCCGTTCTCGTTGCGGATCATCGCGGGGCCGGTCGTCATCTTCAGGTCGGCGAGCTGCGACAGCGGGACCTGCGCGCCAGCCGGGGTCATGACCAGCACGCGGCCGAGCGCGTCGAGGTCGTCGCGCAGCTCGCGCGGGTAGCGGACGTTGATCGGGAAGCGGGCGCGGCCCTCGATCGTCGTGCTGACGTTCTCGCCGCCGACGGCGGACATGATCACGTCCTGGACCTCGGCCACGCTCAGGCCGTGTCGGGCCAGCGCCTCGCGCCGCAGCTCGAAGTCGACGAAGTAGCCGCCCGCGACGCGTTCCGCGTACACCGACCGGGTGCCGGGCACGTCGCGCAGCGCGGCTTCGATCGCCTGGCCGAGCGATTCGATCCGGGCGAGGTCCGCGCCGTAGATCTTGATCCCGATCGGAGTGCGGATGCCGGTGGTCAGCATGTCGATCCGGGCCTTGATCGGCATGGTCCAGGCGTTGGTGGTGCCGGGGATCTGGAGGGCTTTGTCCAGCTCGGTGACCAGGTCCTCCCACGAGATGCGGTCCGGCCAGACACGGCGGAAGACCAGGTCGCTCAGCCACTCCGGCGACCACGCGGAGTACCAGCGTTGCTTCGGCCGCCACTGGTCGTGCGGCTTGAGCACGACCGTCGTCTCCATCATCGAGAACGGCGCGGGATCGGTCGAGGTCTCGGCCCGTCCCGCCTTTCCGAACACGCTCTCGACCTCGGGGAAGGCGGCCAGGATGCGGTCCTGAGTCTGCAGGACGCGGCTGGCCTCGGTCACCGACAGCCCCGGCAGCGTGGTCGGCATGTAGAGGATCGTCCCCTCGTTCAGCGGCGGCATGAACTCGTGGCCGAGCTTCAGGTACACCGGGATCGTGGTCGCGACGAGCAACAGGGCCACGGCGATCGTCGATCGCGGGTGGCGCAACACCAGCCGGCAGGCCGGCTCGTAGATGCGAAACAGCAGGCGGCTGATCGGGTGCCGCTCTTCCGGGTAGTAGCGGCCGACGGTCACCTGGTTGAACAGGTAGCTGAGCCAGCGCGGGCGGAAGTGAACCCAGTCCATGCGCGTGAAGAGCATGCGCAGCGCCGGGTCGAGAGTCAGCGCCAGGCCGGCGGCAATGAACATGGCCAGGTTCTTCGTCCACGCCAGCGGC
>CAYVVX010000889.1:0-1972 GCA_964455315.1 uncultured Planctomycetales bacterium
TGGACGCCGTGCGGGAGTGGGCTGCTCCCCTGGCCATATTCACCTGCGCGGTGCTGCTGTTTGAATCGGTCACCGGGCTGACCATTTTCCTGCTCGGGTTCAGCACGTTCAATCAGTTCGCGGTGCTGCTCCACACCGGGATCGGGCTGGTCACCCTGCTGCCGGTGGGCTGGTACGTGGGGGTGCACTGGTGGAAGCGCCGCGGAGGGAACCTCAGCCACCTTCAGTTGCTCGGCTACGCGGCCGCTCTGTCGCTGGCGGTCGCATCACTCAGCGGCATTGTGCTGACGGCCCAGGGGATCTGGGGCACGCGGATCAGCCGGCTGTGGGACGAAATTCACCTGGTCAGCAGCCTGGCGTTCATGCTGCTTCTGCCGCTTCACCTGCTCACCCTGGTGTTCCGCCAGGTCAACAACCCGGTGACGCGCAACGCACTTCGCCGAAGCCAGACGCGGTTCACGGTGGGCACGGTGGCCGGCGGCGGCGGGCTGGTGGGCTTGTGTCTGCTGGGGGGATGGCTGTTCCAACCCGGGGGCTGGGACAATGCATTTCCTCCGTCCTATGACTTCCCCTACGGGGAGGACAAGCCGTTCGCGCCCAGCCTGGCGAGGACCGACACGAACGGCGCCCTGGACGCGCGGTCGCTGGCCGGCTCGCGGGGTTGCGGAACTTCCGGCTGTCACTCGGAGATCCTGGCCGAGTGGCTGCCCAGCGCTCATCGCTACTCCTCGGTGGATTTCGTTTTTCAGGAGGTTCAGGCCAACATGGCCAGGGAGGTCTCGCCCCAGTCGACGCGCTACTGCGCCGGGTGTCATGATCCCATCGCCCTGTTCAGCGGGGCGAAGGACGAGGACAACATCTCGCTGAGCGTGCACGGTGCGGATGAGGGCATCTCCTGCGTGGTCTGCCACAGCATCGTGCAGGCCGACGTGCGCGGCAACGCCGACTACACCCTCACCCAGGTGGAGCGCTACCTGTTCGAGGACCAGGCGGGTGCGGTGTCCGGGCTGCTGAACAAGTTCCTGATCCGCACGTACCCGCGGCACCACGTGAGCAGCTACAGCCGCCCGCTGTACAAGACGGCGGAGTTCTGCGGGGCCTGCCACAAGCAGTTCCTGGACGAGCAGTTGAACAACACCGGTTTCGTGCAGGGGCAGAACCAGTACGACTCCTGGCGCAAGAGCCGCTGGCATGACGAGAGCGATGACACCAACACCATCGGCTGCCGGGAATGCCACATGCCCCTGGTGCGTAGCGACGATCCCGCCACGGGAGACGATTCCGACCGCAACCGCTCGCCCGGCGACGGCAGGCATCGAAGCCATCGCACGCTGGCCGCCAACCAGTTCGTGCCGCGCTACCTGGGCCTGGAAGGCGCCGAGGAACACTGCGAACTGACCGTCCAATGGCTGCGCGGCGAGTACGAGGTGCCGGAAATCGCCGACCGCTGGACGAAGGGGCCGGTGGTCCGCCTCGAACTCATCGCCCCGGAGACCATTCGCCAGGGCGAAGAGGTGACCATCCAGACGCTGCTGACCAACAACAAGGCCGGCCACGATTTTCCCACCGGGCCGATGGACATGATCGAGGGCTGGGTGGAGCTGACCGTGACCGACGCGCAGGGGAACATCGTGTTCGAGTCGGCCAGGCCTGACGAACGCGGGTATCTGAAGGATCCCCGGATCGTGTTCATGGCCGAGCTGATCAATCGCGACGGCGAGCTGATCGGCAAGCACGACCTGTGGAATACGGTGGGCGCCAGGTTCAAGCGGGCCCTGTTCCCCGGATTCATGGACACCACGACGTTCACCTTCGCCTGTCCGAGCATGCCCGCCGAACCCGATCAGAAGGGCCGGCTCAAGCCCCGCCAGGAACACCAGGTCGCCATCCCGGACAGCGTGAGCCCGGGCGATCTCAAGGTCTCGGCCGTGGTATGGTACTGCAAGTTCAGCGCCCCGTTCCTCGATCGCCT
>CAYVVX010000890.1:0-1968 GCA_964455315.1 uncultured Planctomycetales bacterium
CCAGCACATCTGGGATGAAGTTCCGGAAATCGATGGCGCCAGGTGCTCCAGCAAAGAGACCCGCGGTGCAGATGAGGAAGGGCATTATCGCCCATCTACGAAACCGAGAGCTATCGAGTAGGCTCTTCATGGGCCCGAACGACAAGCTGACCGATGACGAGGAGCGCGCCCCGGCTGCTCGAGGCCCAACGCGACTCTTCCCGCGCTCCTCGTCATTCGGTCGAGCGGTTGGTTAGGCGATTCCTGCGTCCCCATACTGGTGTCTTGTCGGGGTCGAAGACCATCTCCTCCACCTTCGTAACCTTGCCTTTCTCAACTGTGATGTGTGTTTCCCTTGTCCACACGTACCGCGGCTCACCCTTCTTCATGAGCCCGATCTCCTCTCCACGAGGGACAATCACTGTCCCGGAGAACCACGTTGCGGCCAGTGGCGCGCTTCTCCCGTCGAAGAGTTCCCTGATGCTGACCTTCTTGCCCCCTATCTTCCCCTCCAGTGATATCAGCCAGAGCGTATCGCCCTTTATCTCCCAAGTTGCCCTGTAGCCTTTCTGATTGATGGAGATCTGTGCGTCAAAACGGGGTCGCCCATCTTTAGGGAAGGCATCCCGGATCGTGGGCCCTGGTTCCGGATAGACCGTCTCTCCTTTCCACAACAACGGATCGCGAAGTTGCCGGGTGGCGTGCACCGGCCATGGGACTCCCACCAACAGCACAATGGCAATCACCCAATTCACATTCATGACGCCTAACAGTAAGCAATGTATCCGGCCCGGCGGGGTGCTGAACTCCGCATGGCGTCGTAACGTGCTGCCCGCCGGGACGGATACATTGTTGTTGAACTGAGCCGCGGCCCTGCTGCCCAACGACTACAGGGGAAAGTAACCAACCGGCCCCGGTCGAGAAAGCCTGAAGTTGGGCGTGAGGGTGATCCGGCGAGCTGGCCGGGCGCAGCGGAGCGAGGCCCGGGGGCGGCGCGGCGCCGGGACCGGACGTCGGTGGGTGAACCGGGCCAGGTCCGGTGGCGGCGGGAAGGCGTGAAACCGGGAGAACGGGCCCACGACGCCGTGGACCTCCCCTCGTCCGGGAGATCCGGATGTCCGTGAGCCAGCAAGGGCGTGTCGGGTGGGGGGCACGTTCATGAGGTGTCGTCGAACGGCGGGGGGCGTCGCCCGGGGCGGGGCACAAGGGCCACCAGCACCAAGGCGCTGGCGCCACAGTACGGGCAGCGCAGTCCGGAGTCCGGATCCCCGAGACCGGTCGAGGGTGTCGGCCGCGTCGGCAACAGGGTGGGCGTCGTGACGGTCGTCGCCGGGGCCGGGGCCAGGAGCGCCTGCAGCCGCGCCAGGCGCTCTTGGCGGCCGCGGTTGGCCAGCAGGCCGTAGTGGCGGATCTTGGTGAAGCGTTCGGGCAGGAGGTGCAGGGCGAAGCGGCGCACAAACTCTCCGAGCGCCAGCGTCATGGTCCGGTGGCGGCCGCCGTGGGCGTAGTCCTTGTAGTCGAAGCTTACCGTGCCCGCGTCCGGGTCCAAGCGCAGCAGGCGGCGGGGGCTCAGCGCCACGCGATGCGTGTAGCGCCCGACATACCGGAGCACCTGGTCGGGTCCGGCGAAGGGTCGCTTGGCGTAGACGACCCAGGGTTTGCGAATGACCGCGCGCACCTGCGCGGCGAAGGCGGCAGGCGTCGCCCAGGCTTCCAGCTCGCCGTGGAACTCGAGCTCACCCCGCTGGAAGAGCCGTTGCAGGCCGGCCAGGTACTTGGCTTGGAAGACCGTGGCCAGCGGCTTCACCGGGAAGAGGAAGCGGGTCGAGGCGCTCACCCAGCGTTCGGGGTCCGCCTGCCAGCCCCCGCCGGTGACCAGGCAGTGGAGATGGTAATGGTCCATGAGGTTCTGGCCCCAGGTGTGCAGGATGGCCGTGATCCCGATCTGGGCGTCGAAGCGGTTCTGCCCGAAGGTGAGCAGGGTCTGGC
>CAYVVX010000891.1:0-1956 GCA_964455315.1 uncultured Planctomycetales bacterium
GATCCGGCGGGCAACGGAAGCCGGGTGTCATATGTGGTCTGGACCAAAAAAGATGCCGCGGGGTGGATTCCCGCGGCGGCGTGCAAGGGACCATCAATATGGACACCATCGACACCGGAATTCTACCACCCCCCCCGCGGGCGGGCAACGCTTTTTTGCCGGTCCTGCCTGAATGCGCCCTCCATCGCGTGCGGCTGGTCTACCGGCTCCCCCGCCGCTGCCCGTTCGCGACCCCTGACTACATGGACGCCCTCCACCGGCTCGAGCGCGATGCCTGGCAGGCCGCCGGCTCTGGGCGCTATGCCCCGCTGGCGGAGATCGCCTCCGTCTGCGGCGACTGCGTTCACCGGCTGGGCGGGCATCCGCATATCGAGCGGCTGCGGCGGGGGGTGACCCGATGAGCACCAGTACCCTATCAGATCGGCACCGCGCGGAGCTGCTCGCCTCCGGCATCGCGCCGGAATTGATCGAGGCCAGCGGCATCCATTCCGCCCAGAATGGCGATGTCCGGACCGCGCTGGGCTGGCAGCCCCAAACCCATCAGTGGGGCGACGGCTTCCTGATCCCGTTCCGTGGCGCCGATGGCGCCGACGCCGGATACACCAGGGTGAAGTTGGATCATCCGCGGACCTCCGATGCGGGCAAGGTGTTCAAGTACGAAAGCCCCCTCAAGGCCAGCAACCGCCCCTACTTCCCGCCGGGGTTCCTGGAATCATGGAACAGCCTTGCGGATGGTGCCCATGTAGTGGTGACCGAAGGCGAAAAGAAGGCGCTGTCCCTGGCCTCCGCCGGCTACGTCGGCATCGGCCTGGTTGGCGTCTACGGCTGGTGCGCTCCGCGACAGAAGGTCAATGGCTCCGCGGCCGGGCGAAAGGAACTGATGCCGGACTTGGCCGCGCTCGACTGGAAGGGGCGGCGCGTCGCGATCGTGTTTGATTCTGATGCCGCGCAGAAGAAACAAGTTCGGACCGCATCGCACGACCTGGCCCGGGCCCTGATCGGAGCGGGCGCCGTGGTGCGCCTCGTCGCCCTGCCCGATGCCGATGATGGCTCCAAGGTGGGTGTCGATGACTTCCTGGTCGCGCACGGCCGCGAGGCACTGGATGTACTGATCGCATCGGCGGCGGAGATTGATCCGGCTACCGTGGGCGACGAGGTGCTGTTTGGTAACACGCTGTGGCGGGTAGTGGTAGAGGGCGGCGAGGTTAAGCGGAAGCCCATGGTCAAGCCGTTGCCGCAGATCCTGGCGGAGCTGGACGCGGCGACCGGCGGCTGGCCGCGGCGCATCGGACAGACGCTGTTCTTTGACCATGATCGGAGGATCGTGTTCACCGAGAAGCCGCCCGCACTGTTCGCGATGCTCAAGACTGCCGGGGCGATTCAATGGCGAGGCGGCAGTGACAGCAGTGGTGCCTGTTACCTCCAGAGAGAAGAGCTGTTTGAGGCCCTTGGTTGGCACGCCCGCGAATATGCCGCGGTGAGTGACCACCCCTACGAGCCGCGGCGGAGTGACGTGTACACCTCGTGGAGGGCGCCGGAGGGTTATGATGCCGATGGCCAGTATCTCGACGACCTGCTGAGCCGGTTCTGTCCGAGTACCGAACTCGACGGCGAGCTGATCCGCGCCTTGTTGCTCACGATGGTCTGGGGCGGCGAGTGCGGGACGCGGCCGCTGTTCGTCGTCACGACCGACGCGACCGGGAGTCAGGAAGTGGGGAAAAGTACGATGGTGCGGGCGCTGGCCAGCGTAGTCGGCGGGACGGTCGAGCCGCTGGATCTTGGCGGGAAGCGGAACACTGACGATCTGGGCAAGGTGCTTGTTTCTGCTTCGTCCCTGCCGCGGCGGGTGGTTCTCATTGACAACGCCGAAGGGATGACGAGGTCCGACATGCTGGCGGAGCTGCTCACTGCTCAGCACATCGACGGGCGCCCCGCCTTTGGTCGCCAGACCCGCCG
>CAYVVX010000892.1:0-1947 GCA_964455315.1 uncultured Planctomycetales bacterium
CGATCAGCAGGCGGATGTCGCTGGCAATCGGCACCAGGATCGCTTCGCCGTCGTCGCTCGTGCTCAGATACACCTCGTCGAACGAAATCTGAGCCTGGCGAATTTCTTCGGATGGGATCTTTTCGGCGCGCAGCCCCAAACGCACTATCTCCTCAAAAGACAGGTTGGTGCGGATGCTGTCCTGCACGGACTCCCACAGTGTCGGGGCTTTGGGCAGCAGCGCCGCCACGCCACCCGCGCTGAGCACCTTGTTGCGCACGCTGAGGATCACTTCCTGCTGGCGGGCTGCCCGCCCGATGTCGCTGTCCTGGTGGCGTGTGCGCGCGTATTGCAGCAGCCGCTCGGCGTCCAGTTCCTGGCAGCCCGCGTCGAAGTGAATGGAGATGTAGCCATAGCTGCCGTCCGGGTAACGGTCGTCGTCAATCGGCTCCGGCGGGCAGACCTCAATCGGGCCGATGGCGTCAATGAACGTGTTGAAGACCTCGAAGTTGATCAGCAGGTAGTACTGAATCTTGATGCCCAGCTCTTTTTCCACCGTGCGCACGGCGAAGGCCGGCCCGCCGCCGCCGGGGTAGCTGATGGTATCGCCGGCGATGTTCGCGCCGTTGATGCGCCCGGACCGTCCCAGGCCAGGGTACTCCACCCACAGGTCGCGCGGGATGGAGAGAATGGCCGCAGTGTGGCCCACCGGGTCGAGTGAGAGCAGGATGATCGTGTCGGTGGGGAAGGTGCCCTGCTCGCCGGCACGCTGGTCAACGCCCAACAGCAACACCGAGACGCGGCGCGGGTCGTCCCAGGGAATATAAGCGGCGGCCTGCGCCTCGCTGCCCACTTCAGAGGCGGCAGGGGTCTCCCCCGGCCCGGCGTCGCCAGGGGTGGGGGGCGCTTCGCCGCTTTGATCGGAGGCCGGCGTGGGCGGCGGCGCTGTGGGCGTAGGCTCACCAGACGAGGGGCGGCCTAGCTGAGGCGGATCGGGCAGCTCGATCACGCTGTCCAGTTCGGCGGCGCGGTCGCGCACGAAGCCGTAGGTCACTATCGCCCCGGCGATGCCCAGCAGGCTGACGACCAGCACCCAGCCCAACACAAATTTCTGCGAAACCCGCATCGCAACGTACCTCCCGGCGCGCCCGACCCTGCGCGCGGCGGCGATTATAGCGCAAAACGGCGCCCGCCTCACCGGGCGAACGCCGTGCGTTTGCTCTGCGCCATGCTGATGGCGGGTGGCTGGTGATTGGTGGTTGATTATTGGTGATCTGGTCTTCGGGCTGCTTCTCCGAGCTGGACCGCCTCACCCAACAACCAGCGACCTCTTTCACCTCACCGCAGCGGGATCAGCGTCTGCAGGAAGCCGCCCGCTTCCGGCACGCCTTCCACAGCCCACCCGCTGCGCCCATCGTCAGTGCGGATGCGCCACCAGGTGTAACCCTCCGGCCCGGCGGCAGGACCCTCCACCAGTGTGACCGGGGTGCCGTGTGCCAGTTGGAAGCTGACAGGATAGGTGGTGCCCGGCCCGGTGCGCACGCGCAGCACGTCGCCGGCGGTGGTGTTCACCGCAGCGCGCCCGCCGATGACCAGGACGTCCGGCGGCAAGGTGGGCGTGATCGGCGGCGGAGGCGGCCCCACCACCGGCATCGGCGAGAAGGCGGGCAGCCCGGCCCCGCCCGCCAGCGGCGTGACGTAGATGATGCGGTAGTAGTCATTGCTGGGCACGGCCAGAGCAGTGAACACTTCGGGCGACGGCCCGCCGCTGAAACGGTGATAGCGCACTTCCTGGGGCACATCTGGCCCGCTCGTCATAAAGACATAGCCATCCGGCGTGCCCCACACCTCGTAGGTGTTGACCAGGTCGGCGGGCAGCGCGGTCAGCCCGCCCGCGCGATCCATCGCGTACCACTGGTTCACACTGCCGGCGGTGTAGGTGCCGAAGGCAATGCGCCGCCCATCGTC
>CAYVVX010000893.1:0-1946 GCA_964455315.1 uncultured Planctomycetales bacterium
ATGGAACTTTCATGAATAAGACTGCGTTGATGCTTCGCACCATCGCGGCGGCCATGCCGGCCGCGCTGCTTCCCGCTGTTGTCGTGGGTCAGGACATGCTCCCCTTCTACGAGCACTTCGAGCCCATCGGCGGTACGCCTGCGGACTGCCAGTCGTCCGACCGGGGACATTGGCCGTTTCAGACCGCCTGGGCGGCGTGCGACACCCCGGGAAAAAGCTGTCCGGACGACCCCGTACTGCCGGCCTGCACCAACCCCAATCTTCACTCGCGATGTTTCGGTCCGCTGAAGTTCGAGAGCTGGCCGGACTTCTGTGCCGGCGGGCATGTGTACCGCGGCTACCGCGCGGGGCGGCAGCCGGTGGCCGATCCTTACTGGTACAGCATCTATCACCGCTTCGCGCCCGCGCCGGCCGACCGCGTGCTCCGCGCCGGCGTGTGGTTCTACGATTCCACCGACGTGATGTGCGCGTGCGAGTGCAACTGCGATCCCTACGGCCCGCCGGGCCGGCCCAACTACCAAGTCCAGGGATGGCTGTGCCTCCAGAAGGAGGATCGCTCGGAGGGGTTCGCCCTGGGCATCAACAGCTACAGCGGCTGGCTGGAGTACAGCTGGTACACCGCCTCCAATGGCTGGCAACGCACGGGCGTGACCCGTACCCGGGGATGGCACTACCTGCAGATCGAGGTGCGACCGTACAGCGGCGGGCAGGATGTGCGCTTCACGATTGACGGCGTGGAAGTGGCCGGCGGAGTGCGCATGCCCGGCGCCGGCAGCGGCATCGACGTCAACCAGGTTCGCCTCGGCGGCGACCCGGCGATGATCAGCCAGAATCATCTCAGCAACACGTTCCAGGAGATCTGGTACGACGACGTTGCCGTAACCGCCTGCGGATCGATTCGGCCGGATACTGACGAGGACGGTGACGTGGACCAGGACGACTTCGCCGGCTTCCAGCGCTGCCTGACCGGCCCGGCGACGAACGGAGGCGCCGCTGAAGGTTTCGATGCCGGCGGGTGCGGATGCCTGGACTTCGATGGTGACGCCGACGTGGACCAGGACGACTTCGAGCGGTTTGACGCGTGTACCTCGGGAGCCGGGGTGCCTGTCGATCCGGCCTGTGATGGCTTCTGATCCCCGGATGGGATCGCTTCCGTTGCATGGTTGCGCGATTTAACTGCCCGTTACTACGGGCTTTGTCCCGATTCCGCAGAATGCACGTAAATCTCTTGACAGTCATGCCTTAGGCACGATATCATCAGGTTACCGTAGAGATAGAAAGGCCATCCGGTAGGAGGAAAGAAAAGCGCATACCAGAGGCCTTCCCCCAAACACTCCGGATCGAATTCGATAGCCACCGCTCGCGTCATGCGCCGCATGACCGAGGCGGATTCGTGTGAGTACACCTGACCTGGGAGGAGAAACATGAAAGCCTTGATTTTGACCGTACCCCTGATGGCCGTGCTGGCGATGCCCGCGCTGGCCGCCCCGAACCTCTACGACGACTTCGAGAACGGCGTCGGCGGGGACATCGTCTACTCGGTCTGGGGCGCGACTTGGCCTGACAGCTCCACGCCGCAGGGCACTCAGAACCTGGTCACCACCGATTCCAGCCACAACCACACGCTGGGCGGCAGCAAGTCGGCCCGTGCGTTCGAGGCAGATCCCGCGGCATGGAACGGCTACACCGACTTCGGTTCGACCGATGGCGATGTCTTCGCCGAGGTGTGGGTCTTCGAGGACCACAACCATGACGGCAGCAATCCCGCCCAGCCGGTGACCCTCATGCTCTGCCTGATTGGTGACAACAACACCAGCAAGGCCGGCTTCGAGACCGATTACCTGCAGGTCGGCGTGGTGCCCTTCTGGGCCGGCGGCAGCGCCAACTACGGATGGCGGGCCAAGGCCAACGACCCGACCTTCCCGGACAGCGGCATTCAGCGCAAG
>CAYVVX010000894.1:0-1944 GCA_964455315.1 uncultured Planctomycetales bacterium
CGAGCCGCAAAGCCGATCAGGCCTCTGAGCGCTGGCCGTCCCGCATTCAGAATCTGAAATCACAGATCTGAGATTCCAGCCGACTGCTGTTCCGGCCGCTGCCGGATGTCGACGACGAGCCGAGCGGGCCGGAGAAGTGGTTTTCGCCGCGCCGGCGATGTCGCTCACGCGGGCCGGGTCAGGAAACTCAGGACCGTATCCACGATGATGGACGTGATCGTGTTCGCGAGGATGGGCGCCACCAGCGTGCCACAGCCCGTGGTGGTGGCCTGGAACACGGTACCGCCGCACAGACCCATCGCCAGGAACTTCATCAGGGTCTTACGCCGCATGCATGACCTCCTAAAGTCAGGCGAAATGACCGGTGGAGAGCGCAACCACCCTCCAGACCGGCGTTGAATCCCGATTCCATTCGCGTCGGCGATCCCGCCGGGCCGTGTGTGGCAACTTCAGCGGGTGACCGTGCCGAAGGGTCGCTCCCGGGGCTCTAGAACGGATTCTGGAACGGGTTTTGAACCGGATTCTGAACCGGGTTTTGGATCACAGGCGTGCCGGTACCAGTGCCCGTGCCCGTACCTGTACCTGTGCCCGTGCCGCCGCCATTGAGGGGCGGATACACGCCGCCGGAACAAGCCGTCGGGAACACCGAGATCGGACACTCCTCGAAGTCGGGGATGGTGATATCACGGAAGAGCAGGTCAAACTCCACCGGATCACAATCCAGGACTGTGCCGCAGGGGTTGAATCCCTCGAACGCCCGGGTCAGACAGCCCGAACCGAACGCGGTTCCGACCAGGGACGATGCCGCCACCAGCCGCATGCTCGCCATCCAGAATCGCTTCGTTTTCATGATCATTCCCATCTCAGCCCGTCGTCGTCGTGCCGGTACCGGTTCCGGTGCCGGTGTCCGTTCCCGTATCGTCCGTCGTTGTTCCGCCGCCCTCACAGTCGAGGAGGAACGGTCCGGAGCCGATATCCGTGCATGGTTTGACCAGACCGCCGAAGAAGCCGCTGTCGCAGTCCAGCAGGTAGCAGAAGTCCACCGACGATAGAACGGCGTTCCCGACAAATCGGTTGCAGCCGCCGTTGATGCCTTCCGTCGTGGTGATCGGATATGCCGCCTGGAAGTGCGTTCCCCCCGCCGCGGCCATCGACAGCCACTTCATCACCCGATTCCAACGCTGACTCATTGATCTTGTCCTCCAGGAAGTTCGTTGCCCGGGTTCGGCAGCAGGCGGGATCCCGCGCCGCCGGCCCTGATGCCGGCTGGATCCTCCGCGCTCGGTCGGTGGCCGCCGGACCAGTTCATCCGGACCGGCCCCGACGCGACGGGGACAGTATAGAAACCCCCACCTGTCACCGCAACCCCCGCCGGACGCCCCGAAATCGGTCCGAAACCTGGCGCAATTCTCACTCCCGGGCTCCTCGCCCCGTTCTCCCGCCCCCGCCCTTCCTCTACAATAGTTCGATGACCACCGAACGCCGCCACCTGCTCGGCACCCCCTTCGACGACTTCGCCGCCTGGTGCGACACCCAGGGCCTGCCCGCATTCCGCGCCCGCCAGGTCTACGAGTGGGTCTTCGCCCGCAACGTCCGCGACTTCGAGCGGATGACCAACCTCGCCAAACCGCTTCGGCAGACCCTCGCTGAGCAGTGGACCATCGACACCGCCACCATCGCCGCCCGCCGCGAATCCTCCGACGGCACCGTCAAGCTCCTCCTGACCTGGCCGGACCGCGCCACCAGCGAGTGCGTGCTCATCCCCGACCGCGAGCGCAACACCGCCTGCATCTCCAGCCAGGTCGGCTGCCCCGTGGGCTGTGTCTTCTGCGCCAGCGGTCTGGGCGGCCTGCAGCGCAACCTGACCACCGGCGAGATCGTCGAACAGGTCATCCGTGTCCGCGACCTGTGCGTCTCGGAGTCCAGTCCCGAACCCCGGCTCAC
>CAYVVX010000895.1:0-1942 GCA_964455315.1 uncultured Planctomycetales bacterium
AGCCTGCGCAGCTTCGACGCCGGGCGCACCTGGGAGGGTCCGCGGCTGGTGCGGCCGCCGCTGGAGGGGCCCTGTTTCGAGATCTGCCACCAGATCGTGGAACTCGCCGACGGTCGGTGGCTGGCACCGATGGGCACCTGGAAGGACTGGAACGGCAACGCGCCCAACGGCATGAAGGCGATCGCGCTGGTGTCCAGGAACCAGGGTGAGACGTGGCCGCAATACCTCGACGTATTCGATTTCTACATGGACGGCACCATCAGCTTTGAACAGTCAGTGACGCAGATGCCCGACGGGCGGCTGCTGGCGGTGGCGTGGGGGTTTCATGAGCCCTCCGGCACGACCAGGCCGACGCCCTATACCCTGTCAGACGGGACCGGCCGCTTCGGCGAGCCGCGCCCGACCGGGTTGCGCGGACAGACGGCCAAGATCCTGGCCCTGCCCGACGGAAGAATTCTCTGCCTCTACCGCCGCGACGACCAGCCGGGGCTGTGGGCGAACCTCGCCCGGATCGAGGGCGACCGCTGGGTCAACCTGGAGGAGGCTCCGGTATGGCAGGGAGCGACTTCCGGGATGACCGGACGGGCGAACGGCGCCGATGAACTGGGCGCTCTCAAGTTCGGCTTCCCCAATCTGATTTCGCTGCCCGACGGCACCGTCTTCGCCGCTTTCTGGTGCTGCGAGGACGCGGTACACAACATCCGCTGGTTCCGGATCAAACCCTGACCCCTGCGCCCCCTGGAGCCGCATGAACGACCTGCTCGCCGTTGCCGCGGGATCCCTGCACACCGCCGATTACGTGGTGCTGGGCATTTACATGCTCGCCATGATCGTCGTCGGCATCCGCTTCACCGACAAATCGTCCAACACCGACGATTACCTGCTCGGCGGGCGGTCCATCTCCAGCGGCGTGGCCGCCATCTCCTACCTCATGACCCTGCTGAGCACGATCTCGCTGGTGGCCGTGCCGGGCATGGCCTACAACAGCGGGGTTACTCTGTCGCTGCAGAGCTTCATGGGGCCGGTGTTCGGGCTGATCTTCTTCCACGTGTTCATCCGCTTCTATTTCATGACCCGGACGTTCACGCCGTTCGACTACCTGCAGCGGCGTTTCAGTTCCAGCATCCGCACGCTCACCGCCGGCCTGTACTGGATCACCCGCGTGGTCTCGCTGGGTCTGGTGCTTTACGCGACCGCCGTCGTGTTCGAGGCCGCCTATGGCTGGAGGAAGGAATACACCATCCTGCTGGCCGGCGGGATTGGCATGCTCTACACCGTGCTCGGCGGGCTCAGCGCAGTGGCCTGGACGGACCTGATCCAGTTCGTGGTGCTGGTCGGGGGCATGGGCATCCTGCTGGCCAAGATCATTCTCAACGTGCCGGACGGTGCGGCCGGCGTGATCACCTATGCCTGGGAAAACGGGCGGGGCATGCCGGAGTTGTCCGATGCCTCCTTCTACAGTTTCAGCCCGTTCGTGAAGATGAGCTTGTGGGGCATGATCCTGTACATGGCCAGCGACCATCTCTTCTATAACAGCGCCGATCAGATGGCGATCCAGAGGCTGTTGAGCACGTCCGGTTATCGGCAGGCCCGGCGCTCGCTGATCACCTGTTTTGCAATCCAGTTGCCGGTGCTGCTGGCGCTGTGGTACGTGGGGCTGGCCGTGTTCACTTTCTACGGCACGCTGCCGGTGGATCAGCGCCCGACGGCGGGCGATCATGCCCTCTATCAGTTCATCGGCACCTACCTGCCCTCCCCCCTGCCGGGATTGATCTTCGCCGCCATGCTGGCCGCGGTGATGAGCACGGTGTCCGGCGGATTCAACAGCCTGGCCACGGTCGCGACCGTGGACTTCTACCAGCCGCTGATCCGCCCGCGGGCGACCCAGCAGGAACAGGTTCGTGGCTCCCGCTTTGTCACGCTCGCACTGGGCTGGTTCTCC
>CAYVVX010000896.1:0-1939 GCA_964455315.1 uncultured Planctomycetales bacterium
CATGGTCATCGACGGCCGCCAGGCCGGCTACAGCGAGGGCACCAACACCGCCGAGACGGCCGAGTGGATGCGCAGGCTGGGCGCCTCGGACGGCCTCAACCTCGACGGCGGAGGCAGCACCGCCCTGGTCATCGAGGGGCCCGACGGCCAACCGCTGACCCTCAACCGCCCCAGCGGCGGCGTGCAGCGCCGCGTCGCCAATCACATCGGCGTCTTCGCGAAGAAGCTGCCCTGACCCGCGACACGGCCAACTCCATCGGCAACACCGGATACCAGCACCCGAAGAGCAGTGGGCGAAGCCTCCGCCACCTTCTGATGGGCGAGATGCACCGTGGCGGGCCGTGCGGCTCTTTGGCGGGCGCCGACGCCTCGCACTACAATCATCGAAATGACTGATCATCGCGAAGCCGCCCTGGATTACCTGCGACGCGCCCTTGGTGCAGCCGCCCCCGCCGCGCTGGTCGAGATCGGGAGGCTGAAACAATCGCCCCTGGAGGGGGAAGGGGCGATCACCGCGTTCGCCTTCAGCGCCGCCGTCGGCGGAGGAACGGTCGAACAGTACGTGGTCGTCGCCGGTGATACCGAGCCCAACTACTATCCCGTCTGGAACCTCTCCCCCGACGAATATCTCCGCCTCCACCTCGGTACCCGCTTCATGCTCGTGCTCCAGATCGCCCAGCTCCCGCATGACCCCGAGGCCGCGGCCCTGGCCGACATGCGCGGGCAGCTTGCCGGCGTTGTCCCGGGTCAGCCGGTCGAGGACCTGGCCGCGGCCGCGACCTTCGGACTCGACCGGCAGCGCCACGTCGTGGCCCGGGCCCGCATCGGCCCGGAGCCGGTCTACCTGCTGGGTGGCGACCTGCCCCTGGGCATCTACCGCCAGGTGGAACTGCCCCCGCACGTGGTCTACCGCCTGCACCTGGGCACGGTGCTGTGCATGGAGCCCGACCCGGTGGACGAACCCGGCGCCTGAATCTCCGCCGCCCAGCCATCAGCCGCCAGCCGGGACGGCCGCACGCTTCCCGGACCGGCCCTGCCCCGATAATACTCCTCATTCTTTCTTGAGGCTCTCGATAGCACTATTATCAGTCACCCGCGCGCGATCCTGTCACCGTCTCATAACTCCTTGCGCCCCAATAATTTGAACTTCTTTGCCGGGAACAGTTTTCCCGGTTTTTCTTCGCATGCCGAGGGGGCTCGTGGATAGAATGCTGATGTAAGGCCGGGGTCATATTCCCGATGATCCGGGGTTCACAAGCGTTGTGCCTGGTTAGAGGTGTGGGATAACAGGAGAGGGTTATGATGAGAGGAAAGATGCTTGCCATGGTGGGGGTGATGTCACTCCTGGGTGTAGCCGCGGCCCGCGCGGACGTGCTGGTCCAGACCGACACCGCGTCCTTCGGGCCGGTGGCGACCAACTTCCCGCCGCCTCCGGTGGTGGTGACGCTGGACAAGTACAATCCGATCTACGGGCCGCTGACTCGGATCGAGATCGACTTCAACGGCTCCGTGTCCGGCATGGGCGGGATTGAGAACCTCAACGCCGCCAGCGGGATCAACGGCGCGTCGCTGACCCTGTCGGCCACACTCACCCTGATGCGCCCGGATAACAGCACGCTGGTGGCGGTCATTCCGTCCGACGTCCGCTCGGGGATCAACCTCGGCGGCTTCGACAGTACGATCGACTTCGGCGGCACCTCCGGCGTGACCTTCAACGACTTCGCCGGTTCGGACTTCGACGGGGTCGTGCTGAACCCCGTCTCCCCGGCCGACCTGGCCCTGTTCACCGCCACGTTCCTCGGCGAGACCATCGACCTGAACGTCAGCGGCGTCGCCAACTCGGTGGCCATGGGCTCCGGCAACGTGACCTCGTTCTTCAACACGTTCGCCAGCGGCGACGTGACCATCCGCTACTACGCGAATTCAATTCCCTCGCCGG
>CAYVVX010000897.1:0-1938 GCA_964455315.1 uncultured Planctomycetales bacterium
TGGTAGTGGGAGTAGATCTGTTCCACGGCGGTGACGCTGACGCGATGCTCGTCGAGCACCTCGCCGATCCCGGCGGCCAGCTCGGCCAGCCGCAGGGCCAGCGAACCCGACTGCGTGCAGCGAATGATGCCGGCGTCGAGGACGCGGACATCGCACTCGTCGCCGTCGGTGGCGATGACGCCGTAGCCGGTGATGCGCAACCCCGGGTCGATGCCGCAGATGATCCGCGTCTGATGCATGGGCGAGGCACCTTCCATGGCTCGGGCGGCGGCAGGCGATGTGGACACTGGCCAAGCATCGCGATGGCCGACCCGCCTGCCGGCTATCATAACCCCGGGCAGGCGACGATCAACCGACCGGCGGATTCGGCCTGGCGATGTAGAACTGATCCGGCGGGCGTCCGGCCCGGGCGGCGGCGCCGGCGACCAGCTCCTGCAGCGCCTCCTCCAGCCCGCGAACCTTGATGGCGAGATTGCGGCGCACCTCACGGTGAGGCTCCCCGCGAAGCTGCTGATGCTTGCGCTCCAGCAGCCCGCGCAACGCGGCGATGCGGGCTTCACGGTCGGTTGATGCGCTGTTGTCGTCCGGGTTCATGGCAGTCAGATCCCTCGCGGTCCCTCATCGACCCGCGGGACATTGTAAGCGCGATCGGTCCGCCGCGCAAGGAACCGGCGGATTCCATCAGCACGCCGCGGGAGGGCGCTGGAACGTGGCGGCGGAATCGGGATTGGGGTATGACTCCTCCGGGGTCGTGTGGTCAGGCGGCCGCGCGGGCAGCCCGCGCCCCGGCCATCGCGGCCTCAGGTGCGCGCCGGAGCGGCGCGACGACGCTGCGAGCAGCCCATGAAGTGCGGGAGTGCGATGAGGGCCGAGGAACTTCTTGACGGACTGACCGACGCCCAGCGCGAGGCGGTGACGCATGGCGACGGGCCGCTGCTGGTGCTGGCCGGACCGGGCAGCGGCAAGACCCGGGTCATCACCCGGCGGGCGGCGTACCTGGCGCTGACCATCACCGAGCCGCGGCACGTCCTGGCCATCACCTTCACCAACAAGGCGGCGAGGGAGATGGGCGAGCGGATCGACGCCATCCGCGTGCCCCGCGGCATCACCTGCATGACCTTTCACGCCTTCTGCGCCCGGCTGCTGCGCATCTACGGCACGCGGGCCGGCATCCGCGAGGACTTTTCCATCTTCGACGACTCGGACCAGAAGGCGGCCATGAAGGAGGCCATCCGGCTGGCCGACCTGTCCACCGATCAGATGACGCCAGGCGGCGTGCTGGGCGTGATCAGCAAGGCCAAGAACAACATGGTCTCGGCCGCCGAATTCGCCGCGGCGGCGCGCGGCTTCGAGGACAAGTTGCTGGCCCGGTGTTACACGGCGTACGAGGCGGTGCTCAAGCGGCAGAACGCGCTGGATTTCGACGACCTGCTGGTGCGCACGGCGCTGCTGCTGGGCGCGGACGCCGAGCTGCGCGAGATGCTCCACGACCGCTACCGCTATGTGCTGGTTGACGAGTACCAGGACACCAACCATCCGCAGTACCTCATCGCCCGCGGGCTGGCCCTGGCCCATGAGAACCTGTGCGTCACCGGCGACCCGGACCAGTCGATCTACGCCTGGCGCGGGGCGGACGTGAGCAACATCCTGCGCTTCGAGGAGGACTTTGCCGACGCCCGCGTGGTCCGCCTGGAACAGAACTACCGCTCGACGCCGCAGATCCTGGCCGCGGCCGACGAACTGATCGCCTGCAACAAGCGGCGCAAGAAGAAGCGGCTGTGGACGGAGAACCCGGCCGGCGAGGCGGTGCGGGTGGCGAAGTGCCCGAACGCCGAGACCGAGGCGGTGTTCATCGCCAACGAGATCCGCCGGCTGGCGGCCGATGACGTGCCCTACGGCGAGATGGCCGTCTTTTACCGCACCAACGCGCTGTCGCGG
>CAYVVX010000898.1:0-1930 GCA_964455315.1 uncultured Planctomycetales bacterium
CTGCCGCCGGCAGGCTCCGGCGATGTTCATGCTGCAGCCGCCGTCGTTGCACACCAGCGTGTCGGCGCCGGTGGCCCGGATGCAGGCCACCTTGTCGTTGACCATGGCTCCCGAAATGTTCCCGTACTTGACCGCGAAGGTCCCGCCGAACCCGCAGCACTGCTCCAGCTTCTCCAGCGGACGGTAGTCGATGCCGCGGATCCGGGCCAGCAGCCGGCTGGCCTCGTCGGTCATGTTCAGCCCGCGCAGGTGGCAACTGTAGTGGTAGGTCGCCGCCGCCTCGTAGCTCAGGTCCCACGCCGACCAGTCCACCTTGAGCACCTTCTCCAGGAACTCGACAAACTCGAAGGTTCTCCCGGCCAGCGCCACCGCCCGATCGTGCATGGCGGGGTGATCGTGAAACAGGTGGGGGAAGTACTCCCGGACCACCGAGCAGCAGGAGCCCGAGGGCGTGACCACCAGCTCGCTGTCGGCGAAGACCTCGATCATGCGTCCGGCGACGGCCCGGGCCTCGTCCTCGAAGCCGCTGTTCAGGGCCGGCTGTCCGCAGCAGGTCTGCTCCCGGGGAAAGTCCAGCCGCACGCCCAGCCGGTGCAGAACGCGGACCATGGCCTCGGCGACGTCCGGGTAGAACAGGTCGGTCAGGCAGGTGACGAACAGGGAGGCGCGCATGGGCTCGCTCGAAGTTGTATATGCGTTCGCGTGGCTCACACCACCGACTCGCCGCGGGATCGGAAGAAGAGCAACAGCATCAGCGTGATGGTGATGATCAGGGCACTGAGGAAGAAGCCCAGCCAGCTCATCCGGGGCACATCGTTGCGGCGCTGCCCGGCGCTGTTGAGCCCGAACGCGAAACCCGCCCCCGCGAGCGAGAGCGCGAGCAGACCCGCTCCATAAATGGCGATGCCCCGCTTGGCCCCGTAGTAGATGAAAAGGTCGCTGTCCAGGGGCTGGAGGATGAAGAACGCCAGGGCTCCCAGGGGGACGATCGACGCCAGCGCCGCGGCCACCGACACCCGGGCCTGGGTTTCATACTTGCGAAGCGAAAAGCCGGCCATGTTTACTATCTCTCCGAATCCACGTTCCCGCGGGTCCACGTTCCCGAAACGATCCAGCGAGATTGTACCGCATGGCTCGCCGCGAGCCCAACGGCTCGGCATCGGGCTCGCCACGGATCCTCACGCGTAGCTGGCGTCGCCGGGGGTGCCGAACTGCCCGGTCCGCTCTTTGGCGACACGGGCTTCGTACCCGGCCGCCCGGTGCGCCGCCAGGGCGTCGGCCTCGATGCCCATCTGCTCGCGGACGTGACCGATCAGCGGGCGAACGTCGGTGAAGAACGCACCGCGGAGGATTTCCTCGGCCTTGACCAGGTCGTCTTTCGCCTGGGCATCGCGGAGCCCCTTGCGGTCCACCAGCAGCGCCTTGGCGAACAGCTCGTGGGCGGTGGTGACGGTCTGGATCATGGCCTCGATCTTGGGCTTGAGGTTATGCGACTGATCGACCATGTAGGCGATGTCCAGGGTCTTGCCGCGTTCCTCCTCGGCGCCGACGATCTCGCTGAAGATGCGGAACACCTGGTACGGGTCGATCGAGCCCAGGGTCAGGTCGTCATCCGCGTAGCGGCGGTCGTTGAAGTGGAAGCCGCCCAGCATGTCCTCGTCGATCAGCCAGGCCACGATCTGCTCGATGTTCTGCGACGGATAGTGGTGCCCGGTGTCGACCAGCACCCGCGCCTGCGAACCGGCCGCTTTCGCCAGCAGCAGGGCCATGCCCCAGTCGGCGATGTCGGTGTGGTAGAAGGCCGGCTCGAACGGCTTGTACTCCACCAGCATGATCATGTCCTTGGGCAGGGCCTTGTGCACCTCGCGCAGACCGTCGGTGAAGCGGCGCTTGCGGGCCCGCAGGTCATCCTGCCCGGGGTAGTTGGTGC
>CAYVVX010000899.1:0-1926 GCA_964455315.1 uncultured Planctomycetales bacterium
GGGAACCAGCATCAGCAGATCTCGTTCGAAGGTAGATCAGTCACCGCGGGCATTATACTCCAAGGCGGGAAATGAGAGGCGAGAGGACGCCGACCCCGTGCCGGGCGGCGGATCCGTGACGGATTCGGCGGGGCTTCCGATCCGCCTTCCCGGCCCGGCAGGGCCGACGATGGTTGCCAGGGACGCTGCGAGCGAAGCGAGCGAGCCCCTGGATGATCAGGCCCACCTTCCCTTTGTTCTTCGCCCGGTGAGGGCGAACGAAGCGCTTGGTTCCGTGCGCCTTTTCGACGGCTCTCGCCGTAGTTCCCTTCGTTCGCCCTCCGGGCGAGGAGGAAAAGGAGGAGTGACCCGGCCACCAGGGGTTCGCTCGGCTGCGCCTCACTCACCACCTGGCAACCATCGGACGCCCTCCGGGCGTGAGGAAGCGAGAACACCTGCCGCGCGGGTCACGGACCCGCCTGCGGGCCCCTGCTCAACGCTCACGTCCCCCGGCTTGTCAGCCGTCCCGACGGCGACTACCCTTCCCGGTCATGAGTTCGACCTACCGTTTGCTGGCCGTCGACGTGGACGGCACCCTGATGAATTCGCGCAACGAGCTGCCGGACGCCAACCGCGAAGCGCTGCACCGGGCCCATGCCGCGGGGATGACCGTGTCACTGTGCACCGGGCGGTCGCTGCCCGAGACGCAGGGCGTGATCGACCAACTGGGGCTGGACAGTGACATCGGCATCTTCGTGTTCGGGGCCATCGTCAGCCGGCTGCCCGAGGGGCGCACGCTGGAGCGGACCGGAATCGCCGCGGACACGTCCCTGCGCCTGGTGGAGAATTTCCAGTCCCGCGGTTATCCGGTGCTGGTGCTCTATGACCGCGAGCAGACCCGGGTGGACTACCAGATGATCCGCGGCCGGCGACATGGGGAGGCCTACCAGCGCTGGATGGCGCTGGCGCCGACCCGGGGCGAGGAAGTCGACCGGTTCCGGCCCAACGATCACACGCCGGTGCGGATCGGGATCATCCTGTCGCCGGACGAGGTGGCGGCAACGACGGCGGAGATGGGAACCGCGTTCCGGGATGACGAGATCAAGTTCAATGCCATTTTTGCCCCCAACTACCGCATGCATGTGCTGGAATGCTTCGCTCCGCAGGTCAGCAAGTGGCACGGCATCAGCCGGGTGATGGAACTGCTGCGGATCGACGCATCGCAGGTGGTCGCCATCGGCGATGATGTCAACGACCTGGAGATGATCCGCCACGCCGGGCTCAGCGTGGCCATGGGCAACGCCGTTCCGGCGGTTCGGCGGCTGGCCAGGTGGCTGGCGCCGGACAACGATGCCTGTGGCGTGGCGGTGGCCATCGACACCATTCTGTCGGGCGGTACGCTGCCGGCGCCAGAGGAAGCCGGCGCGACGGAGCGCCAGTCATGAAAGAGCTGATCTCGTTCATCATCATCGGGCTGCTGGCCGGGTGGCTGGCCGGGCAGATCACCAAGGGCCGGGGGTTCGGCGCGTTCCGCAATCTGGTCATCGGGCTGATCGGTTCGCTGGTGGGCGGCTTTCTGGGGCAACTGATCGGGTTGCAGGCGGTGGGCTTTCTCGGCAGGGTGGCGATGGCTTTGGGCGGCGCCCTGCTGCTGCTGGCGGTGGTGGGAATCAAGCCGAAGCGGTTGCAGCGCTGACTGATCGCGAAGGCCGGTCAGTCGATCAGAATCCACTGCCCGCGATGCCCGCCTGGTCAGCCTCCGCCGGAGCGCACCCGGACTCTGGCACGGGCGGCGTGCATGACCATGCGGTTGCGGCCCTGATTCTTGGCGTCGTAGAGGGCGGCATCGGCGCGTTGAACCACGGCGGTGGGTGAGAGGCCGGGTTCCATCGCGTCGACACTGCATCCACCGATGCTGGCGGTGATGGCGATCTTCTTGCGTCCGTG
>CAYVVX010000900.1:0-1912 GCA_964455315.1 uncultured Planctomycetales bacterium
CGCTTCTACCTCCTGTGGCTGATGTTCTTCAGCGGCTCCCTCGCCGGGCTGATGGTCATCACCATCCTCAAGCCTTTCGCCGGAGCGCAGTTGGTGGCGGCGGCCGGTGCGGCGGGCACCACCTTGAGCGACGCCCTGCGCGGCGAGCTGCTTCTCAAGGGCACCGCGGCGGTCGGCATCCTGGCCATCTTCAACGCCCTGGGACGCATCTTCTGGGGCCTGGCCTCCGACCGGATCGGACGAACGGCCGCCCTGGTGTGCACTTTCGTGCTGCAGGGGCTGACCATGCTGCTGCTGACCCGGCTTCAGACGGAGTGGTGGCTGGCGGTGGGAGCTGCGTCGGTGGGGTTCAACTACGGCGGACTGTTTGCCTTGTTCCCGTCGCTGACCGCGGATCTCTTCGGCTCAAAGAACCTGGGCGCCAACTACGGGTGGGTGTTCACCTCTTACGGTATCGCCGGACTGGCCGGCGTCTGGGCCGGCAACGAGGCATACAGGCGGACGGAGAGCTATTTCGCGGCCTTTGCCCTCGCGGCCATACTTTGCTTCCTTTCGGCCGTGCTGGCGGTGGTGCTCCGCAGGCTGCGGCCGCTCCGGGCGGCCGCCAGTGCCTGATGAGGCGACCCACGGTGGCCCTGATCAACGGCTTCATCCGATGATCCATCCGGAAGGCGATGCACCCGCCGATGGCCGGGGCATGGCAACAAGGCTCAGGATTCAGGCAGCGCAATGACCACCGGCCCGATCAACTCACGGAACTGCGCATGACACTGGTTGCACGTCGTGGACACCCGCTTCAGCACCGCGTGCATGCGCGGCAGGCTGCGATCGGCAGCGGCTTCCTCCAGCCCGCGGGACTCGGTGGAAAGCTGGGCCACGTAGCCCATGAAGGCCGCCCGGTCGCCATCGTCGAGGGCGGACAGATTCACCGTGGAGGGAATTCTTCCGCTGGCCCGGGCCAGTTCCGAAGCGACCGTACGGGCCCGGGCGAAATGCGTTTCCAAACGGAGTTCCTCCTTCTCCTGCTGGATCTCCTGCGGCCAGCGCTTGCCCACTTCGCTGTTCATCCGCAACATGACCGCACGCAGTTGCTCGCTGTGAACGGCATGGGCGGCCGGTTCGCGTCCGGCCGGACTGCTGCCGTTGCAGGCGACACCGGCCAGCAGCCCCGCCGCCGCGAGCGATCGCGAGGTTCGACAGCCGAAGAAAGTCACCATCGAACACCTGCCTTTCCGTTCGGAAACAGACTTTCACAAAAGTATCGCACGGGCATACGCGATGCAAGGAGGTTGTATGCCTGAACATCCGACCGCCGCCCGATGGTTCTTCCTGATGCCGGTGGTGATCAGCCTCGGTCTCGCGCCGGTGCACGCCGGTCAGGCCGCGGCCACACAACCATCCCCTGCATTCGACGTACCGGCGACCGCCCCGGCTTCCCAGCCCACCTCCGCGCCCGCCGAGGATGTGGACAAGCCGCCACCGCCGTTCGGGCTCAACTCGCCGACCATGACCGGCAACTGGTTCGGGCTCGGAGACGATCTGCAGGATATCGGCATCAACACGATGTTCTTCTACAACGACACCTTCGGTTCCATCCTGGGCGGCGGCGAGCAGCCCGGGGCGGCCAAGAACTCCGCGACCGTTGACTGGTTCCTGACCTTCGACCTCGGCAAGATGGGGCTGATCCCCGATGCCGACATACTCGTCCTCGCCAAGCGCGGCTGGGGCTACAACATCAACGAGTTCACCGGCACGACCCGCAACCAGGACGTGATCGACGACGCCGACGGATGGCGCGACCTGTACATTGACATCCTCTGGTACCGGCAGTATTTCCTCGATCACAAGATCGCCGTCCAACTCGGCTACCTCGACTTTCAAACCATTGTTGATCGAAACGCTTACGCCAATT
>CAYVVX010000901.1:0-1910 GCA_964455315.1 uncultured Planctomycetales bacterium
GCGATGCCGTGATGTCGGAGCCGCGGACCGGATGGACTCCCCGCGGGCTTGCGGGTTGACGCTCGGCGCGGTGCAATGGGTTCTTCCCGAGGATGCCCTTCTCGGCGCCGGCGGGACGGCGCTCCCGAGTCGTGCATGACGCTGCTGCCGGTCCGTTGGTGAGGATGCTCCGCGCCTGCCCGCGGGCGGAACGGACCTGCTCGGAAGGAGTGAACGCATGAACACCCGCCCGGGTGCACTGCTGTGCGGCGTGCTGATCGCCCTGTCTTTGACGGGACATCACGCCGCCGCGGCCGGCAAGGTGAGCCCGCGCACGGTGGAGCTGATCGACGTGTATCCGACCATCGCGGAGATGCGCGCGCTGCTGCACCGGCGGATGTGAACGGTGTGCCGCGGCACGAGCCCCGGCAGGCCGGGTTGACCCCCCCGGGACCGGATCTATAATCCCGTCAATCCAAGTCCCGGTGACACCCGTCGCAACCGCGGGACGCGAGTCAGGAGCCCATGCACGTGTCAGAGCCGACCGTCGACGCGAAACCCGGGAAAAACGAATTCCTGCTCAGGCGGATTCATTCCCTGCTGGGCATCGCCCCGGTGGGCGTGTTCCTGATCATGCACCTGGGCACCAACGCCATGATCGCCGCCAGCGTCGGCGACAAGGATTACTTTCAGGAGCAGGTCAACCGCATCCACGCCCTGGGCCCGCTGCTGATCCCGGTCGAGATCCTGTTCATCTTCCTGCCCCTGGCCTTCCACGCCGGGCTGGGCGTCAAGATCTGGCTGGAGTCCAAGCCCAACACCAGCCACTACCCCTACTGGGCCAATTTCCGCTACACGCTCCAGCGGGTCACCGGCGGCATCGCCCTGATCTTCATCCTCGTTCACCTTTACCACATGCACTGGCTCGGCGCGTGGATCCCCGGCGGGGCCAAGTTCGACCCCGAGAATGCCTCCTCCACCGCCGCCTATGCCCTGCAGATGGACAAGTCGTGGGCCTGGCCGCTCTATGTGATCGGCATCCTGTCGGCGGTCTACCATTTCGCCAACGGCATCTGGACCAGCCTGATCACCTGGGGCATCACCATCGGTCGCGATGCCCAGCGGAAGGCCGGCTACGTCTGCGCGGTGTTCGGCATCGCCCTGGCGGCGACCGGATTGATCGCCATGCGCGGGTTCATGACCTTCCCGGACCCCCAGGCGCCGGACAAGCACATGCAGTCGGACGTGATCCGGGCGGCGGCACCGGCCGGTGAAGCCGCCGCGCCGAGCGAGTGAAACTGATCAAAGCGCGACGTTGAGACGCATCGCCGATCGAATCGCAGGATGAGCTGAAACATGGCAGAGCAACGCGTTGTCGTCGTCGGAGGCGGACTGGCTGGCCTGGCCGCGGCCATGAAGCTGGCTGAGGCGGGCCGATCCGTCGACCTGATCAGCATGGTGCCGGTCAAGCGGTCGCACTCGGTCTGCGCCCAGGGCGGGATCAACTCGGTCAACCCGGTGACCCGCCAGCAGGGTGACACCGAGTGGAAGCACCTGGACGACACCGTCTACGGCGGCGACTTTCTCCAGCATCAGCCGCCGGTCAAGGAAATGTGCGACTGGGGCCCGCGGATCATCGACCTGATGGACCGCCTCGGCGTTCCCTTCAACCGCACCTCGGAAGGCCACCGCGACCAGCGCCGCTTCGGCGGGACGCTCTATAAGCGCACCGCCTTCGCCGGCGCCACCACCGGCCAGCAGCTTCTCTACGCCCTCGACGAGCAGGTCCGCCGCTGGGAATCGGAGGGCAAGGTCGCCAAGTACGAGTTCTGGGAGTTCCTGGGGCCCATCCTCGACGACCAGGGCACCTGCCGCGGTGCCATCGCCCAGGACATGTTCAGCATGGAGATCCGCGCTTTCCCGGCCGACGC
>CAYVVX010000902.1:0-1906 GCA_964455315.1 uncultured Planctomycetales bacterium
CCGGGTCGGTCAAGTCGTCGGCAGGGACGTACACGGCCTGCACCGACGTAATGGAGCCCTTCTTGGTCGTGGTGATGCGCTCCTGCAATTCGCCCATTTCTGTGGAGAGCGTGGGCTGGTAACCCACGGCGCTGGGCATGCGGCCCAGGAGCGCCGACACTTCCGAACCCGCCTGGGTGAAGCGGAACACGTTGTCGATGAAGATCAGGGTTTCCTTGCCGGAGGCGTCGCGGAACTCCTCGGCCATGGTCAGCCCGGAGAGCCCGACGCGCAGACGCGCGCCCGGCGGCTCGTTCATCTGCCCGAACACCATGGCCACCTTGTCGAGCACGTGGGCGGTGTTGCCGTTCTCGTCGGTGTACTCGGCCTCCTGCATTTCCAGCCAGAGGTCGTTGCCCTCGCGGGTGCGCTCGCCCACGCCGCAGAACACGCTGTAGCCGCCGAACTCGCGGGCCACGCGGGCGATCATTTCCTGGATGATGACGGTCTTGCCGACGCCCGCGCCTCCGAACAGGCCGATCTTGCCGCCGCGGACGAACGGGCAGAGCAGGTCAATGACCTTGATGCCGGTGACGAGGATTTCGGTCTTGGGGTTCAGGTCGGTCAGGGCCGGCGGGGCCTTGTGGATGGGAGCGTGCTTCTTCGCGGTGACGGGTCCGCGCTGGTCGATGGGTTCCCCGAGCAGGTTGAAGACGCGTCCCAGCACTTCTTCACCCACGGGCACCTGAACCGGCGATCCGGTGTCGGTGCAGTCGTCGCCGCGGCGCAGGCCGTCGGTCGAGCCGAGGGCCACGCAGCGCACCTGTCCGCCGCCCAGGTGCTTGGCGACCTCACCGACGAGGCGGACCTTCTGGCCGCGCACATCGATGTGGCATTCCACGGCGTTGTAGATTTCGGGCAGGTCGCTCTCGGGGAACTGGGCGTCGAAGGTGGAGCCGATGACCTGAATGATCGTGCCGGTGGTGGGCATGGCGGGAACTCTGGGACAGAGGACTGGGACCGAGGTCAGGACAACTGCACCCGTGAAATCGGGTGGACACATCGAGTCCGACTTCGTGACTTTCTTCACGAAGACCGGGCCAAGAGGATAGGCCCAACCAGCCCCAAGGCCAAGATCGAACGGCGCACAATCGAACCCGATCCGGAACACCCCGACTGAATCCCGCTCAGACATGGAGAGCAGCGGAGCCGATGAGGAAGCACCCTCACTCCGAAACCACCCGAGGCGGAGAGTGGAGAAATGGCCGCTCGATTGCCCATGATGAATGTGAAACAAAAACCCGCCGACGGCGTTGATATCTGCTGGAGTGCGTGACGGATATCCTTGAGGGACATCGCGTCACAATGGTTTGCCTGCCGCACGCCCCGCCTGTTCGCATTCATGGCGGCAACCGCGCGGGATCAGGAGACGCGGATCACCGAGTCACCCGGCCTCTGTTCTCATCCGTTTGGGACTTTGATCGTCTTGTTCGCTCCGTCCGGCTGCTCGATTCGATCCGCGTCTCCCGGTTCCGCGTGTTCGCGCCCACGCCCTCGCGTCCTCCACTCCCCCACCACTTCGTTCCTTTCATTCCCCGCTGCTCACCACGGGAACTCACTCCATGACCTCACGAATCCCGGTTCTGTCGCTGCTGCCCGCCGCACTGGTCGCGTCTTGTCTGGCCGCGGCGCCGTTCGCGCAGGATGACAAGAAGTCCGAAGTGAATCCGCGGTGGCTGGAGAAGATGGACAATCTGGATCGGAGTCTGCTCGACGAGAACATCGGCTACGCCGCACCTGAGATGCCCACCGGGCTGGAGTGGAAGGAAACAGACAAACCCCTGTCGTGGGAAGGCCTTCGAGGCAAGGTGGTCGTGGTGCAGTCGTGGACGACGAAGGACAGCCCCGGCCGAGCCGCCATCGAGCG
>CAYVVX010000903.1:0-1904 GCA_964455315.1 uncultured Planctomycetales bacterium
CATAGCGTAGCGGGATGGTCTCCCATCCCCTTGGACGTGGGTCAGTACTGCTCACTCCGTGACCTCCCGCAGCAACTCCAGAATCCGCTGCTCCACCCCAGCAAGCTCCGCATCGATTTCGTGCAGCGGTCGCGGCGGCTGGTACTGGAAGAACACGCGATTGAAGTTGATCTCGTAGCCCACCTTGCCGATGCCGCCGTCCTGCTCGTCCAGCGTCTCGCGGTCGATCCAGGCGTCGGCCACATAGGGCCGCACCTCGCGCAGCATGTAGCTGACGATGTCCTCCTTCAGCGGGATGTTCTCGGAGTCCTTCAGCGCCGGGTCGGGTTCGTATTCATAAAACACGTCCTTGTGTTTTACCGCTTCGCGGCGGCCTTCGGCCGTGCCAATCGGCTTTCCTGCCGATTGGTCGATGTGCTTGCCCTTGGCGTCGGCGTGCAGGCCCAGCAACGCGTACAGATCATCCTTGCCGAGGCCGGCGGGCAGGGTCTGGTTGGGGAACAAAGCAACGCAGTCCAGCGGCTCGACCTTGTGGTGTTTGGCGATGACGGGTTCGGCCTCGGGGTCCACCACGGTGAAACAATCGCGGAAGATCTTCTTCTGCGCCGTGCCCTTGGCGCCCTTGGCCCAGCCTTCGACATCGTCGGGTAGAGTCTTGAATGCCTGCTGCACGGCGTCCCAGGTTTCGTTCCAGTCCAGCAACGGGTCGCTGCCGAGTGCGTCCTGCACGGCCAACATGGCGTCATACAGTTCGGGGCAGGTGTTGAGGAAGCGCTCGCGGGCCTCCTCGGTGATCTCAAAGCGCAGGCGCAGCGGGCGGAGCACGGTGATGCGGCGGTAGCCAAAGTCGGTGTTGTCGAACACGCGGCTGGTCTGGCTGTTTTCCAGCGCGCCGTGTTCGCGGGTGACGGCATCCAGCGCGGCCTGGTCGAGGTAGCGGCGCTTGTCGCCCAGGCTGCGCTTCATCGGCGTGTAGCGCTCGCGGGCGTCGATGAGCTGGATCTTGCCCTTGCGGTGCGGGGCCTTGCGGTTGGTGACCACCCAGACGAAGGTGCCGATGCCGGTGTTGTAGAACATCTGTTCGGGCAGGGCGACGATGGCTTCGAGCTGGTCGCGCTCGATGATCCAGCGGCGGATCTCGCTCTCGCCGCTGCCGGCGCCGCCGGTGAACAGCGGCGAGCCGTTGAAGACGATGGCGGTGCGCGAGCCGGGCTTGTCGCGGTTGCCCGGCTGATAGTCCTGGAACTTGCTCATCATGTAGAGCAGGAACAGCAAGGCGCCGTCGTTGATGCGCGGCAGCTTGCCGCTGTAGCCACGGAAGTTGGGCCAGCGGTCGATGACCTTTTTCTCCGCCTTCCAGTCCACGCCGAAGGGCGGGTTGGCCAGCAGGTAGTCGAAGCGCTGGTCCGGAAACGGGTCGTCGGTGAGGGTGTTGCCCAGCACCACCTGGCCGTCCTTGTGACCCTTGATCAAGAGGTCGGAGGCGGCCACGGCGTAGGAGCGCGGGTTGTAGTCCTGCCCGAAGACTTTGACCGTGGCCTGTTCGTTGTGCGCACGAATCCAGTTTTGCGCCTCGGCCAGCATGCCGCCAGTGCCGCAGGCAGGGTCGCAAATGGTGACGATGATGCCGGCCTGGGTGAGTACGGTGGTATCCGGTTCCAGCAGAAGGTTGACCATAAGCTGGATCACTTCACGCGGGGTGAAGTGATCGCCGGCGGTTTCGTTGGCCGCTTCATTGAAGCGACGGATCAGGTCCTCGAATACCAGCCCCATGGTGATGTTGTCGACCTTGCGTGGATGCAGGTCGATCTCGGCGAACTGAGCAACCACCTGATAGAGGCGGTTGGATTCTTCGAGCTTCTCGATTTCCTTGTCGAACTCGAAGCGCTCGAAGATCTTGCGGA
>CAYVVX010000904.1:0-1901 GCA_964455315.1 uncultured Planctomycetales bacterium
GCAGTGTTCACCGGACTGCTTTACGCGGCCGGGCGTATGCTGGCGTACGCTGTGCTGGCCGCATTGCTGCTGGGGACCACGCTGTCGGCTCCGGCAGTGTCGCAGGGCCTGCAGCGGCACATGAGCCGGCTGCTCGGTCCGCTGCTGATCCTGGTGGGCATGGTGCTGCTGGGTTTGATTCGATTGAGGACCGGCGGCGGCGGTCGCACCGCGGGAATCGGCGAACGGCTCAGCGGCTGGGGCATCTGGGGCGGGCTGCCGCTGGGGGTGGTGTTCGCGCTTTCATTCTGTCCGGCGTCGGCGGCGCTGTACTTCGCGGGCCTGATGCCGTTGAGCCTGAAATTCGCATCGCCGGTGGTCATGCCGCTGGTGTTTGGAGCGGCTACGGCGCTGCCGGTGGTGGTGTTCGCGGTGCTGATCGTGGTCAGCACTCAGGCGATGGGCACGCTGTACGGAAGGCTCGCGGCGGTGGAGCGTTGGGCCCGGGGGATCACCGGTGCAGCCTTCATCCTCATTGGTTTCTGGTTCTGCCTGCGTTTCATTTTTCAGGTGGTGTGACCTCACGCGCCGCAGTGCATGATTCGCGGCCTGTTGCCTGGTCCCGTGGTCTACGCGGCACTTCCGGCGCACCTTCGCCGCGAGTATGGTGACGCCGCATGGACGATTTCCTGTCATCCGATGGTTCCACCCTCCGCATCGATACCACCCAGAGAGCCGCTCGTCCTGGCAGGCGGATGCGCTTCGTGATGCCTGTCGCCGGTTGGATCGTCGCGACCGCGGCGGGACCAACCGCTTCCGCAGGTGAGCCCGCGTCTCAGCCGGCCACCGCCCCCGCCGCCGCCACGTTGCGATTCGAAATCCCCGCGGATCTGCGCATGGAACTCGGCGGCTTCCTCGGCGGGCGGGTGGACCTGAACCTGCGGCAATGGCTGCTGGCCGCCCCGGACGCCAACCCGGGGATGCTGGAGATGTTCCGGGCCCGGCAGCGCGGCACGCCGTGGGAGCTGGCGCCGGGCGCGGGCGGCTATCTCGGCGAATACCTCGTTGCGGCGATTCAGACGACGCGCATGACGGAATCGCCCGAACTGGAGGCCACGGTTCGCCGCCTGGTCGGCGAACTGATCAGCACCCAGGACGATGACGGCTATCTCGGCGTCGCCCCGCCCGACCAGCGCTTCGCGAATGATCGCCAGGTGTGGGCCCAGGCGCGGATCCTCGACGTCCTGCTGCGGTACCATCGCCTCACCGGTGACGAAGCCGCCCTGCGTTCCGCCGAGCGGGCGGCAGATCTGCTGGTGGACTGGTACGGGCGGACCCCGCCGCCGGCACTGACCCCGCCGCCCCCTGGGCATGGACCGCTCACCGCGGCGCCGCCGGAGCCGCGGGGATTGAGCGTGATGCGGCCACTGGCGGCGCTGTATCACCTGACTGGCAAAAAGAGCTTCCTGGCAGCGCTGGCGGGGATGGACGCGGAATGGGAGCAGGCCGGCGACTACCGCTACGACGCGATGCAGGCGGCGGATTTCTTCCGCAGCCGCTGCCCGCATTTCACGTCGCTGCCGGTGCTGGGAGGGCTCACCGAGCTTTACCGCATTACCGGCGACCGAATGTGCCGCGAGGCCTTCAACAACGCATGGGAGAGCGTGCAGCAGTACGACGCGACGGTGACCGGCGGCTTCGGCAGCGCGGGCGTGGCCATCGGGGCGCCGTACCGCCCCGGCGAACTCAACACGCAGGCCACCGTGGCGTGGATGGAAATGACCGCGGATCGGCTGCGCCTGGAAGGCGACCCGCTGGCGGCTGACGAACTGGAGATCGCCACGTTCAACGCCCTGTTGGGAGCGCAACACCCCTCCGGACGATGGTGGGCCCACAGCGCCGGCATCGAGGGGACGCGGGCG
>CAYVVX010000905.1:0-1890 GCA_964455315.1 uncultured Planctomycetales bacterium
CGGGACAAGTTGTGAGTTTCGAGCGGCGATGACCGGAGCGGCGAGAGGCGGAGACTGGTAAATTACTGGTGTATCCGGGTTGATAGATGATATTGAGCGTTTTGAGATTGTTCAAGATGTTAATCCCTCAGATTAACGCCATGCCCAAGGCTGACTCGGAGCACCGGGCGGGTTGAATCTGAAGGGCGCATGCATCGGCTGGGCAGAACATGGGCGGCGAATTGGTCAGGTTGATCTGCGGCGGGCCAGTAGATTTGGCTCCGGTGGTGCGGGCGCAGGGGGCGCGGTCGCGCCACCTGGTCAAGCTGTTGGGGTTGGGCGCGTTCACGGCCCAGGGGCAGCCCTGCCTGGTGAATCTCGTCTCGGTTGAGCGTCTTCTGAAGCAAATTGGCGGCCCGGGCGGCGGCGGCGGCGGCGCGGATGTACTCGTTGGTTATGAGCACGCGCTGCTTGACGGTGAGCCCCGCGGCCCCGCGGCCGGGTGGGTGCGGGCGGGCAGTCTGCAATGCGATGCGGCCGGGATCTTCGGGCGGGTTGAGTGGGCGTTGCCGGCCTACCGGCGGGTCTGCCGGCAGGAATCTCGCTACCTGTGGCCGGTGGTGGAGCGGCGGGGAGACGGATTGGTGATCGGCCTGCGCGGCCTGGTGCTGAGCAATCGGGCATTCTCCCGGGCTGATCGTGTTCGGCAGGCGTACCTGGACGGCCTGGCGGCGCGGCGGGCGAGAGAGCGGGCCGGCGGCCCCGTGTTGCCGGCGGCGCCGATCGTGCTGATGGGTGAACCGCGGGGGGATTCCTGATGAGCGAGCCGCGGGAGATTTGCGAGAGCCTCCTCAGGTACCTGTTCGCCGACGTGGTCCGGATGGGCTCGGGCGGTTTCGCGGCGATCGGCCGCGGGGCGGTGTGCCTGGGCTTCGATGCCGGCGATGGGCTGTCGGATGGCTACCTGTCGGCCGGCGAGCTGGTGCGACGGCGGGTGGGCCGCGAGCTGGTCGGGGAGCTGGCCCGCTACGACCCGGCGGTCGAAGTGGTGCTGCTGTTTCGAGACGGTGCGGGCAGCGCGGGCATGGTCAAGCTGCGCATGAGTGGCCCGGAACTGGCGATGGGCGACTAACAGCGCGTCCGGCACGGTGCCGGACGGCGAGTGGTGAACTCCTGGCGGAGGTATGGCTGATGGTGGTTCAAACGGTGTTGTCGGACAAACGGGTGACGCCTGGCGAGGTGTCGAGCGAGTGCATCAAGCTTCATGCGACCGTGCAGTGTGCCATGTTCACGCTGCAAGAGCGCGGCGGCGATGAGGATGCCGCGGCGGCGGCGGAGTCCACGCTGGATCTGGCGGCGGGTTATCTGCGGGCGATCAATGATGAGATCGACGAACTGGACCGGCTGCATCGGTACTGCGTCGATCTGGGCAAGTCCACGTTCGAGCGGGTCAAGGGGATGATGGACGGCGCGGCCACGCTGCCGGAAGAGCCCGATCCCGATGGTGATGAGACGTTCGTGTCCCGCCTGCGCGTGGAGGCGTACGTCAAGGCCGCGGTGCAGCGAGCGATGGATGCGGGCTACTGCCCGGAGCAGGCCTGCCGGGACTACCTGCCCACGGTCTGCCGTCGCGAGGGCCTGCCGGTGACGCCGGTGAGCCGCGAGGCGGAAGATGCGTTCCTGCAGCGCGTGGGTATCGAGCCCACCAACAAAGTGGGCTCGGTCACTGGTCAGAGTGAGCCGAGCCCTGGCGGAAGTTTCGGATGCGGGAAGTCTACGTCGCCGCGGCGACGAAGGCAAGCTTAAACCAATCGCCGCCCGGATCGGGTGCGCGTGCGTGAGGTGATGCGATGAACCGAGCATTCACAACCGGCGAAGGCCAACGCGCCGGTGCTCATCCCGCTGAGGCCT
>CAYVVX010000906.1:0-1867 GCA_964455315.1 uncultured Planctomycetales bacterium
GTATTGTTGACGAATGCGGTGTTGGCGCACAGGCTCGCGCCATGGCCAGACCGTTGAGAATCCAGGTGGCAGGCGGGTGGTATCATGTGACCAGCCGGGGCAACCGGCGCGAGGCGATCTACCGGACGGACATGGATCGGCGGCGATTTCTGGGGCTGGTGGCCGAGCTGCCGGAACGGTCTGGTCTGGAGGTGCACGCCTTCGTGCTGATGGACAACCATTATCATCTGGTGGTCCGGACGCCGGAGCCCAACTTGGGCGAGGCGATGCACTGGTTGCACGTCAGTTACACCAGTCGTTTCAATTGGGCGCATCGGCAGTGCGGGCACCTCTTTCAGGGGCGATACAAGGCGGTCCTCATCGAAGATCCAGGCGGGGTGGCGGCGGTCGCGCGCTACGTCCATCTGAATCCAGTGCGGGTGGGCCGCTTGGGGCTGGGCAAGACGCAGCAACGTCAGTCCCGAGCGGGCGGAGGCGTTGACCCGGGAGCGGCGTTGGTCCAGCAGCGATTGCACGAACTGATCGAGTATCCCTGGAGTTCGTGGCGAGTGTACGGTGGGGCAGAGCCGGCGCCTGGGTGGCTGGAAACCGGAGTGATCGGGGCGGGCTGTGGCGGGCGCAACCGGGAACAGCAGCGCCAGGCCCTGCGCGAGTACACCGAGGCCCCCGTGCGCGAGGGGCGGCTGGACAGCCCGTGGTCGGGGCTGGTCGGCGGCTTGGTTCTTGGCGGCAAGGAGTACGCGCAGGCGTTGCTGAAGGGATTGGCGTCGGGAAGCGTGGATCCAGAGGCACAGACGGCTGCGCGCCAGATCGCGCGAGCGGATCGGATCGCGTGGGCGGAGATTGTGGCGATAGCGGAACGGTTGCGTGGGCGGCGTTGGCCCGAGATGGCGGAGGATTGGGGCGATTGGGGACGCGACGGGACAATCTACGTGGCGGTGCGGCACGGCAGGCATCGGTTGGCGGAAGTGGTGAGGGCGGTGGGCGGGCTGACGTATGGCGCCGCAGCGCAGGCGGTGCGCCGGTTTACGGCCGGAATGCCCCTGGACGCGGCGAGGATCCGGTTTGTGGAAGAGATGAGGCGGAGGCTCGGGGAGCGCCGGGAGAAACCGTGATGTTGGCTGTGGAGGCGCGTTCGCTCATCCGTCAAGCGTACGGGTCGCACGCGCTGCCCACCGTGGCGTCAGGGGGCGACGGCGAGCAGTGTTCGTAAATAATACGGATCTGACCCCATTGTCTCCCCTGGCTGGACCGCGAACCAGTTCGCCCCGGTGAATCTCAACGGCACGGAATTCTACCAATACCTTGTCATTCTCCGCCACGATCGGTCCGCCGAGGGCCCGGGCAATCAGGGCGACTGGTGGCTGGTGGACAGCAACGGCACCGGCACGCTCACGGTGGAACCGAGCGGGGGGCCCTTCGGCACCACCGCCTCCCGTCTCGGGGCGGGCGACACCGTCGAGGTGATCAAGCTTCCGTCCATCAAGGACCTCTTCGGCACTGCGTCCACGCTGCGGATCAACGCGGACACCGACTTTGACGATACGACCGGCGACTACCTCCGCATCGTGAGCGGGATCAGTTTTGGTAGCTCGATCATGTACCACGACGGCTCGGTGGTAAGCCCGGCGGGCTGGTATTTCGATTTCGCCGAGGTCGGCGACGGCTCGCAGGTGACGCTGTACCCGGACCAGGCCATCATGATGTTCCATCAGGGCGCCGCCACCGACCTGCACAGCAGCGGCACACTGCAGAGCTTCGCGCTGACCCATTACCTGGTGGCCGGGGCCAACGCCCTGGCGACCGGCTTCGGCAAGGACGCCCTGCTCACCACTTCGGGCTTGCAGGCGGCCGGCTTCCTCGACAC
>CAYVVX010000907.1:0-1865 GCA_964455315.1 uncultured Planctomycetales bacterium
CCCCGATCCGCCATCAACCTCACGCGTAGCTGCCACACCGCCCGGTCGCGGGCTCTGCAGACTGCCCTTGCCCGGTCTGGCGCCCACCGCCGTCGTCTCGCTCGGCTTCTCCTGCCGCACCTCCGGTCAAATCACCGCCGCACGGCCCGTTTCGGCCTGCGCGGCCCGCGGCCGGGCGTGCCACTCCGCTCGAGTCGCCGCTCGGTTGCCGCGCCCGCTGCGCTGTCCGCCGGCCTCATCCCGCCGGCGCTCGCGCCAGGCCCCAGATCCGCTGGCGGATCGCCGCCAGCCACTCCGCCGCCGGCCCGCTGAGCTTCACCAAGAGCTGCCGCCCACGCGTGACGAGCCGACCCGGCAAGGCGATCAGGTGGAACCGCATGGCCTTCATCCGCTTCGTCGCCCACGGCCCGCCCAGCACCACCCGCCCCATCGCCGCCTGCAGGTTGTAGGCCAGCACCATCAACTGCCACCAGGCCGCGTTGGCCCCGAACTTGCCGGACGGCAACTGCCCGCCCGCCAGGTCCTCCTTCATCACCGCATGGACCTCTTCGCTCTTCCCGCACCGCTCCCGGTGCCAGCGGATCAACTCCCGGCCCGGCAGCTCCCGGTTGGTCACGATGGCGGTCAGCTTGTAGACCCGCTGGTTGCTGCACACCCCGGTCGCAAAGGGCAGCTCCAACTGCTCCGCCAGCCCTGGCAGCAGGTCCTGCTCCAGCGGCTCCCGCACCGCCACGTAGCGGAACGGCTCCTCCTTCAACGAAAACCCCGCGCCGTCGGGCACGAAAACCACCTCGGCCCACTCCTGCCGCCCCTGGCCCAGCCGCTGCCAGTCCTCCTCCGGCACCTCACGCACCGCCGCCTTGAGCGCTGCGCTGAGGTCTGCCGAGAGACTGAACCCGATCTGCTCCCGCCGGCAGTAACGCATCACCGCGTGCTGATACGCCGCGCTGTCGGAGCGGAAGTAGACCGTCTCGACCCCCAGCGTTCGCAGTTGCCCCACCGCCTCCGCCAGCAGCCGTTCCAACTCGTAACCCGCCGGCACGTTCCCGTCCCGAAACTCGCTGACGACCACCAGCCCCGTTTCCGCCCACCAGACATTCAGCGGCTGATAGGCTTGGTAGCCCTTATAGCAGTACAGCGCCTCCCGCTTGCCCGTGGCCGTTAAGGTCGCATCCACATCCAAGGTCGCCACGGTTTGCGGTGCAGCCTGGGCCACCGCCGCGACCAGCGCCTGGTTAACCTGCGCCAGCCCCACCAGCGCCGCATTCGGCGCCGGGATGAACGCCCGCCCCGGTTCGCGCAAGGCCTCCTGGTCCGGGTCGTGGAAGGCCTCCAGCCACTCCCGCAACCGGCTGGGCGAGGGAAAGGTCCGCTGCCGGCCCTTCCGGAACCGCCGCCCCAGCTGCTTGCGCTGGTGGTTGCTCAGCCCATACCCCTCGGCCTGGCGCATCACCGCCGCCAGCCCGGCGTCCTGCTCCAGCCGCTCGACATCGTCCATGCAATCGCCGCCGGACAGGTTGATCAGCAGTGCGGTCAGGACCTGGTGACGGTCGAGCCAGCCCTGTTCGCCGGCCACCCCGACGTGCTGGTCGACCGCTTCGGGCAGGCCCAGCGCACAGGCCAGTTCGAGGTAGGCGCAGAGCCCGGCGAAGCCGGTCGTGCCCGCGCTCGTGTCGGGGGCAACGTGGAAGGGCAGGATGCGGTCCTTGGGCATCGGATCACCTCTTGGGTGAGCGTGCATTCACCGCCCGAGCCCGGTGTATTGCTGGTCAGCGAGATTCTGTTGGCGGATCCGGGGCGCCGTCACTGCCCCGATGCCAGCCGGTAGATCCCTTCGCGGTCAAGACACTCGCCGAGGATCCAGA
>CAYVVX010000908.1:0-1857 GCA_964455315.1 uncultured Planctomycetales bacterium
ACCGCTACCCCCACGAGTTCTCCGGCGGCCAGCGCCAGCGCATCGGCATCGCCCGGGCGCTCGCCCTCAACCCCGACCTGGTGGTCTGCGACGAGCCGGTCAGCGCCCTGGACGTGTCCATCCAGTCACAGATCCTCAACCTGCTCAAGGACTTGCAGGCCGAGATGGGCCTCAGCTACCTGTTCATCGCTCACAACCTGGCCGTGGTCGAGCACTTCAGCGACGACGTGGCGGTCATGTACCTGGGCAAGATCGTCGAGACGGCCGACGGCGCGGCCATCTACCGCGATCCGCGGCACCCCTACACGCAGGCCCTGCTGTCGGCCGTGCCGGAGACCGACCCCCAGCGCCGCCGGGACCGCGTGGTGCTGGGCGGCGAGGTGCCCAGCCCGATGAACCCGCCGCCGGGGTGTGCGTTCCACCCGCGCTGCCCGCTGGTGATGGACATCTGCCGGGTGCAGATGCCGCCGCTGAAGACTTTCCCGGGCGGCGACCCGGCCCACCTGGTCGCCTGCCACCGGGCCGAGCAGATGACCCCCACCATGCTGGTGGACATCATGGTCAAGGGTAAACCGGTCCCGCCGCCGCCGCCGGGTCTCCCGGGCACACCGCCTGTCCGATAACTGTTTCAATAGCCGGGGCGCCCGCCTATAATCGCAGCCAACCCGCCTGCCCCGCGGAACGGCCGGAGCGGTCGCCGTCCGCGGAAGGGGCGAAACTCTTCACGGCGAAGAGCGTCCTATAGGTAGCCGACTCCCGTGCCGACATTGTCTGGACGGTTCGGGGAGCCACGGATAAACGCAAGGATGACCTGTAGTCTCACTGTAAAGGAATCTCTCATGCGACGATTCACGCGATGGACGGGCCTGTTGTGTCTTCTCACCACGGTGCTGGCGAGCGGGCCCGTCGTGCGCGGACAGGCGGCGGGTGCGACCGACCCCACGGCGGTGTTCAAGGCCATCCCGGCCGACGCCACCGCGCTGCTGGTGCTGCGGAACCTCAAGGAGTTCGACGCCCACGTGCTGGGCGTGGCCCAGCAGCTCAACCTGCCCATGGGCCCCAACGGCATGGTCCCCGGCCCGCTGGAGTGGCTGCAGAGCAACGGTCTGACCGAAGGGCTGGACGAGAACGGCAGCGTCGGCCTGGCGGTGATGAGCTGCGCCGACTGCGCCGCCATGAGCGATCTGCTCGAGCGGGCGGTTTTCCTGCTTCCCAGCACCGACACCGAGAAGCTGATGACTTCCCTGAACGGGACCAAGGACGGCGACACCTGGAATGTCGTGTTCATGGGCGAGCAGGCGGTGGCCGCGCCCAAGGGCGGCTTCATCGCCATCGCCAAGGACCCCACCGCCCTGAAGGCGTTCAACAAGGCCGAGGGCGACGGCGTGATCAAGAACATCGCCAAGGATCGCCTGGCCCAGTACGCCAAGGTGGATCTCTTCGGCTGGGTCACCCCCCGCGGTCTCTCCCCGCAGATTGTCGAGGAGATCAACAACACGGTGACCGGCATGATGATGATGGCCAATCCCGGCCAGGCTTCGGCCGCGGAGGACACCGCCGAGCAGATCAACAAGCTGGTCAAGGAAGTCCAGGAGATGTCGCTGGGCATCACCCTCAATGCCCAAGTGGGCCTGCTGCTCAGCGGCTACGGCCGGGCCAAGCCGGGCACCGAGACGGCGGCGAAGATCGCGGCCATGAAGCCGGCGGAGAAGTCGCTGCTGACGGGCCTGCCCGATGAGCCGGTGGTGCTGACCTTCGGCGTGATGGGCGGCAATCCCGATGCCGAGAAGGACATCACCAAGGCGCTGGATCAGCTTCTCGATGCGGAGACGGTCGGCGACGCGGTGTCACCGGAGA
>CAYVVX010000909.1:0-1852 GCA_964455315.1 uncultured Planctomycetales bacterium
GTAACAAGGTAGCCGTAGGGGAACCTGCGGCTGGATCACCTCCTTTCTAGAGGATATCTAGATGACCGGTGCCGAGCTTCTTCCCGACCTCGTGTCGGCCTGAAGTTCACTGAAGGCACCCGGTCAAACCAAGTCAGCACGTTCTCGCGGCACACACTGTCAACTTGTCAGGGAGCTTCTGCTTTCGATCAACACACCAGAGCCGGCCCACTTGGGTCGGCTTTTTTGTTGGAACCCGGCTGCGCCCAACAGGCCTGCGCCCGTCGAGCAGGACCGATGCCGAGGTTCCCTCCCCGCGAAACGGTTCCCAGCCCGGCCGTGGATCCAGGGTCCGTGACACTTCCGGCGCGGGCGGCAAGGTCAGCCGGGTCACCGACATCACCCGCCCGGTGCCGGCCCTGGACCTCCCGAAGGTACTGGAGTATTGCCGCGGCGTGCGCGTCTGGCTGTGGCTGACCTGGGGCCATTGCCGCGACCAGATTGGCCGAGCCCTTCCCGCTGTACGAAAAGTGGGGCATCGCCGGGATCAAGAACGACTTCATGAACCGCGACGACCAGCAGATGGTCAACTGGTACCGCGAGGTGTCCGAGCAGATCCGTCGCTTTCGACAGCAGGTCCGTGCGGACCAGAAGCTGACCATCGCGATGGCTCCCGACGGCGGCTTCGCGGCCCGCTTGTTACCGGTCAGCGATGCTGCGGCGTCGGCGGTTGCCCCCTCCGGCAGGCTCCTGCGGCACCTGGTGGCCCTGAAGTTCGAGCCCGAAGTGACCACCGCCCAGCGGGCCGAAGCGCTCGCCGCCTGCGACCGCCTCCCCGAACAGGTGCCCGGCATCTTCGGCTACGAGCGCGGCGACAACGCCAGCCGTCGCGGCCTCAGCCACGACCTGCAGGATGCCATCCTGTTCACCTTCCGCACCCAGGCCGACCTCGACGCCTACGTCGCCTATCCGGCCCACCAGGCGTTTTCGGTGAAGTACCGCCCGTGGCTGGATGACCTGCTGGTTCTGGATTGGTGGGGGGAGGAGTGAGCTTTGGGCAAGTTTCACGAAAGCTGACCTGTCCTTGCGTCCGAGAATGCTGCCGTTACAATGCCGCGTCCGCCCGATCCCGACGGGCGAACCCGCACCGACAGGCTGCGCCGTTTGGCGATGGCCGACGGGGCGGGTAGAATGATTCGTTCGCCGCGGGGCGTAGCTCAGCCTGGCTAGAGCGCTGCGTTCGGGACGCAGAGGTCGCTGGTTCAAATCCAGTCGCCCCGATTGAAAAAGCCGCCTTCTTGGCGGCTTTATCAATGGAACCGGGGAGCAGCAGGACGGGGTACAGACGGCCGATTGCGGGGTCCAGAGTTGTCGGTGAAACTTCCGCTCGACTCCCGTCTCCCGGTCCCACAACTCGGCTGCTGCAATCCGGAGCCAGGCATGGACGAAGAAGCCTTCTGGATCCACCTGGAGTTCCGCGTCTGCCGGGAGTTCGCGGGGATGCCGGACCGGCACCTTCGCTGGTTGTGGTGCGACGGCTTCACACCCGATCAGTACCTGCTGGACGGCCCCAGCCCGCGGATCATCGGGCAGACATGGATCTGCAACGGCCCCTCGCAGGATGCGTGGTCGTTTGTTCTCCATCTGCCGGGTGAAGTTCGCTCGCGCGATGACATCCACTGGGAATCGCTGCTTCCCCCCGAAAACGTCACCCGCTGGCTGGCTCTGGACGTGGCCGCCAGGTACATTGAGATCGAGCCGCGAGCAGCGCTGCCTGATCCGGCCTGATGATTGTGCTGCTGCTCTCCTCCGGCCGGGCCATCAGCCTGATCCTGCTCGATCTGTACAGGAAACCCCGCCATGCTCACCAATC
>CAYVVX010000910.1:0-1846 GCA_964455315.1 uncultured Planctomycetales bacterium
GCCGTTCTTCGATCCAGCCTTGCATTACCAGTTGATCCTTGAGCTTCTGCCCCTGTCGCACGCTCAACCCCAATCGGCGGTAGCGCTCGGCCACGCCGCTTTCAGGGAAGGCGGAAACATCTGTGAGGAAGGCCTGCGGTAGCATACTGACTGCTTCAGAGGCAGGCGGCTCACTTGTATGGCTGTCATCATTCGCCGGACTGGAATGTGCTTCGGTACCACCTGAGGCGGCCTGGCTCCTCACGGTAGCTATCGCGGCCCGCCGCTCCGACAGCAGCCCCAGCTTGGTCATCTGGTAGCGCACGGCCGTATCGCTCACCGAGCCCTTGCGGATGTGAAACTCCGGCACGCGGATCAGGAACGGCCGCACCGATCGGCCCTGCAGCCGCACGATGGCCTCGCCCACCTGCAGGCTGCCGAGCAGGTTCTTCTCCTGGTCCTCCAGCAGCATGGCCTGGCTCATCGCGCTGACGTCGGTGCGATGCTTGACGTTGAAACAGATCGCGGTGTACGTGTTGGCCAGCGCCGAGGGTGTGATCGTCGAAGGCATCTGGTCGAGCAGCATGATCGCCGTTCCGAACTCCCGGATCTCCCGGAAGGCCAATTCCATCACGCTTTGTCCGCCGACGAAGGAGCTTCGTTCGCCCGACAGGATATGGTGGGCCTCCTCGATGATGATCGCGTGCTTGAACGTTTCGCGGACCGGCTCGGTCATGCGCAGGTGATGGATCCACAGCAGCAGGCTGCTGGCCACCATGACCTTGTCCTGCTGGGTGAGGGCATCAAGTTCGAGCACCACCGGCCGGGTGAGCAGTTCAGCCAGGTCGTCCTGGCCGGCATTCACGAGCGTGTCCATCTCGCCGAAACAGAGGCTGGCCAGCGCCCGCAGCGCCGACGACATCCATCCCGCCTCCCGGCCGGTGCTGGGCCGGGCCTTGAGCACGTCGAGGACATCGCGAAACGTCGGCCAGCGATCCACGCTGCCTCGGTACACGCCGGCTTGCTCGTACACGTGGTCGATGGCCTCCTGGAGGAGGAACATGACCCCGTCACCGAGCAGGTAGGCGTGGGCGATCACGCTGATGAGTTTTTTCAGCCAGGTCTGCGGCGGTGTGCCCGGAGGCGGGATCAATGGGTTGAATGACAGCGGCGAAACCGAGCGGCCGATGGTGTACACGGCCATCTCCTCGAAGCCGGGCAGGCCAACCAGATCGCGGTAGTTGCGCTTCCAGTCGAAGATGAGCACCGGCTTGTTCGCGCGGATGAGTTCCTGGACGGCGAGGAAGCCAAGATTCGTCTTCCCAGCACCTGAGCGGCCGAAGATGCCCACGTGTTGGGTCCATTCGTGCTCGCGCAGACCGAACGGGTGCAGGGCCTGACCATTGTAGGTCACGGTGCCGAGCGGGTACTCGCCCTTGGCGTCGGCGGCGCTGGGCGGGATCAGGCCCGGGCCATCGGATTGCAGGTTGCCGAGGAAGTGCTGCGCGGCCAGCAGCTCGAGATACTCGTGGATCTGCTTTTTCCCGTCCTCGTCCTCGGCCACGAACGCCAGCCAGATGCGATCCGCCCGTGGGCCGACAATGGGCCGGAGTTGCCGGCACAGCTCGCGCACTCGGGCGAACCGGCCGCGATCACTCTCCGCCAACGTGCCCTCCACCGGTGTAGGTCTGCTCAACGGATGCGGTTCTGCCGTATCCTCCGCCCAGGTAACCCAACCGGCGGGCCACGGCACGCTGCTCAGTCTGGCGTTCTAGCAATGCCGTGCGCAGTTCGTGCGTGTCGCGCCAGTGTCCGACCTCCAGCGTCCGCTTCTGCCGCTCCAGGTTCATGATCTGCTTCTCCGCCT
>CAYVVX010000911.1:0-1837 GCA_964455315.1 uncultured Planctomycetales bacterium
CATCTCGCGGCTGTTGGAGGACGGTCTGACGACCTCGGTGGCGATGGGCATGCGGATCTGCTTGATGTACAGTTTCTTCTTGTCAGGCCACGCTTCAGAGTCGCACCCCCCGGCCTCAAGGTTCCAGTCCAGCGCGGGCTTGAGCACGCCGATCTGCAGCACCTCCTTCGCCACGCGGCGGCGCGGGGGCAGCAGTTCGTTGAGGGCCTTCAGCGCGTTGGACACCGCGCCGGGCACGCACTCCTTGGGGCCTTGCGGCTGATTGATGTCCGGGGCCGGTCGCCGCGGGTTCTTCTTCTCCTTCGACTTGCCGGCCTTCATGCTGACGGGCTGGCCGGCCCGCAACTGGAACCCCCGCAGGCCCGAGTCGATGCGGTACAGCATGCTCTGCACCGGCGCGTTGTAGATCTGCATGGGCGGATGGAAGAGCGGCTGCTCGGTGATCGCCACGCCGAAGTTGACCGCCTGGATCGCCTGCCCGGGGGCGACGCCAAGGTCGAAGGCGAAGAACTGCCGATGGGGCGCGCCGTCGCCCCGGTGGCTCATCATGGGGACGTTCTCGATCCGCCACGCGCCGTTGACCACGACGTTCAGGTACAGGATGTCGCGCTGGCCGACGTACAGCACCTCGGCCAGTCCCCAGCCGGAGTCCTGGATGAACTCGCCATCGAACTGGGTGTCCGCCTGGAAGAACCGGATCTGTCCCGGTCCGCCTCCGTGCGCCGGCGCGGACCACGACAGGCCCACGATCATCGCCACCAGCGCCGCGGTGAAACCAGCGAGCAATCGAGCCATGACTCCGCCTCCTCCACCGGGCTACGGCGGACCACCACCGCCGCAACCGGCATCGGGACGAACCGTGCATTGGAGCGAGAACTCGATGGCGACGGCTTGGCCAGAGAGAACGCTTGGCGGCGCCGGAACGGGAAGGCGTCCCCCCAACCCGTCGCGTTGCCCGCACTGTCCAATCTACCCCTGGGATCAGGCGTCTGCAAAGGTGAATCCCGGAGTTTTTCCCGGTTGGGACGCGCCGGAGGGCGTGGGAGAGGGCTGGACAACCAATCCATCAACGCCTTGGTCCCGAGGCGCGCGGCGGATGCCGCCGCGGCTTGAGCCCTCGCCCTGATGGCCGTACCATCCGCGCGTGACCTTGGACCCATGCAGGAACCACCCGTGCCCGCGACCATCACGCTCGCCGAACTGAACCTCAACGCCTACCTGCCCATCGGGCTGCTGCTCATCATGGCCATCGTGTTCGCGGCGGTGAACATCATCGCCTCGCACGTGATCGGCCCCACCCGCCGCGGCGCCACCAAGGAGACGGCGTACGAGTCGGGCATGGAGCCGATCGACACCGCCCGCAAGCGGTTCAACGTTCGCTTCTACATCCTGGCGATGACCTTCCTCGTGTTCGACGTGGAGATCATCTTCCTCTACCCGTGGGCCCGCAGTTTCACGGAACTTCAGCCGGGCAGCGGCGAGTCGGCCCTGTTCCTCGGCCGCATCATGTTCTTCATCGGCACCTCGGTCATCGCGTACATCTACGCGTGGCGGAAGGGCGTCTTCCGGTGGGATTGAGGCCGCCGCCGGCGGCGCCTCCACGGCGGCTGCGACCTGCGCGGCAACGCCCCCGGACGGACGGGCTGCCCCGAGTGCGGGGGGCGCGAGGACCGGGGGGGCGGGAGGAGTGGGGGGGCGGCTTCACGAAAGAGAGGAGCGGCATAACGAAAGGAAGGGATTCCGTTCTGCCGGGCAGGGATTTCGTTCTGCCGGGCAGGGATTCCGTTCTGCCGGGCAGGGATTTCGTTCTGCCGGGCAGGGATTTCGTTCTGCCGGG
>CAYVVX010000912.1:0-1831 GCA_964455315.1 uncultured Planctomycetales bacterium
AGTGGTCGGGCGTGGCGAAGAACACCGCGTCGATGTCCTTGCGCTCGAGGATGTAACGGTAGTCGCGGTACACGTCGGCCTGCGGGCCGGCGGTCTCGGAGGCCTTGCGGAGGCGCTCCTCGTCGACGTCGCAGACGGCCGCGACGCGGGTGATGCCGTCGTTCATGCGGGCGACCATGCCGCGGAGGTGGTGCGAGCCCATCCCGCCGAGCCCGACATGGGCGGTGGTGATGCGGTCGTTGGCGCCGGGCTGCCCGCCGCGGGCGAAGACGCTGGCCGGCACGAAGTAGGGAAACCCGATGGCACCGCCGGCCGCGGCCGCGCGCTTCAGGAACGTCCGCCGCGGCATACCGCGCTGGTTTGATGACGAGGAATCAGGCCTGCTCATGGGTCCCGCCTTCCGCATGTCCAGTATCGATTCAGAGATGACACGGCCCGTGCCGCGCTCCGGTAGGATAGCGGAAGGGGGGCTGGTGGGGAAATGGTCTGCGGGGGGCGAAGCGCGGGCGTGGCAGGGCGGCGACGGTGGGTTCGATTGGGTTCGATTTCAGGGGGTTTGTGAGGAAAAGCGGCGTTTTCGGGGGCGGGAAAGGGGATTCGGTGGCTTCGTTCTGCAAAAAAAATCCAGTCGCCAGTCTCCAGTTGCCCGTCGTGAGTCAGGGATGTTAAACAGGGAACTGGCGACTGGGTACTGAAGACTCGTCGGGTATTGGGAACTGAGAGGATGGTGTTCGGCATGGGCGGTGCCCTCCCTGCTGACGGAACACGGCGTGTGTACCGGACAGGTGTCGGGTGGAGCGGCGGACCGGGCCCCTTACCTTGATTGTCAGCCCGAGGATTTGCAGCCGACCGTTCCAAACAATCCGCCGGTTTCTACTGGTCCTGCGATCCGGGCCGCGGGTAAGATCGCGCCATGAGTGCCGCAGCCGTCATTGCGGTTCGCCGTAAGCGCCTGATCCGAAAATTCCGGGAAGCCGGTGCGACGGACCCACCCAGTGCCGTCCCGCTCGAATCGCTCGGCGTACGGCGGTCCTGGATCTTCAACCAGATGGTGGACGCCGGGGTGTTTCTGCCGACCTCGGACGGGCGGTACTACCTGAACGAAGGGGCCGGGGTTGAGTTCCTTCACCGCCAGCGCATGCGGATGCTCATCGGCACAGGGCTTGTGCTCCTGGTGTTCCTGGGCCTGTGGGCTTTCGGGCTGCTCGGGCGGTAGCGCCTGGACGGTTCCCATCGGACGGTTTCAATGCCCACTGGCAGGGACAAGGCGGGTGCCGCATGATCGAAGACCGCGATAGTGCGACTGGTGACGAGTGGACGCCCTGGCGGGGGATTCTCCGGGGGTTGTGGTGGGGAGGCGTGGCGGCGCTGCTTCTGGGCGTGGCGGTCAACCTGCTTGCATGGTATGCGCCCCTGTTTGCGCTCAACTTCTGGGTGCGAAACGGCATGGTCGTCTTTGCCGTGTGGCTGCTGTTCAGCGTTGTGCATGGGGCAGCGGGCATGGCCGGGGCGATGTGCACGACGATCGTGATCGTCCTGACACTGCTGGTCGCAGGCTCGCAACATGTTGCCTTCGCCCTGCATGGCGCATCGATCAGGATGGGCAATACCACCGGGTGGGACTGGTGCTCGCTGCCGGTCCTGGCCGGGGTGAACGTCTGGATCATCCCCGGCATCGCGTTTGGGGTATGGATGTGGCGGGAGGGGGCGAGCTTCGGGGCGTTCAGGGACATCCTTCGGATGAGGGTTTGGGGCTCCTACAGGTGATACCGGAGCCGGAACCAGAACCCGGAGGGAAAAGGTTTTTGCCACTGAGGACCATTGGATGAAG
>CAYVVX010000913.1:0-1823 GCA_964455315.1 uncultured Planctomycetales bacterium
GGCTCCCGGGGCCCGGCCGAAACAGGGTTTACATCGCCCGGGCGGCGGGGGGGGGGGCCGGGGGGGGGGGGGTGGGGGACGTGGAGCTCGCCGCCCGACTGGAGAGCTTCGAGCTGCCCGCGATGCGGCTGCAGCGTGAAACCATCGGCCCGTGGTCGGTGATCAACGACGCGTACAACGCCAACCCGGCATCGCTGGCGGCGGCGCTGGATGTGCTCACCGCGATGCCGGCGACCCGGCGGGTGCTGATCGTCGGCGACATGCGCGAGCTCGGCGATGCCGCGGAGCGGCTGCATCGCGACGCCGCCGGGCGGATCGGCCGCAGCAATGTCGACCTGGTCGTCTCGGTCGGGAAGTTCGCCCGGCTGATCGGGCGGACGGTGCGTTCGGCCAGCAGCGGGCGCGTGGAGACCCACGCGTATGCCGGCACGGCGCTGGCCAGGCGGCGACTGTTGTCGCACCTGCGTCCGGGTGACACGGTGCTGCTCAAGGGCTCCCGGGCGCTGGCCCTGGAGAAGCTGGTCGAGGTCATGCGCGACCAGGCCCTGCGGGCGCCGAAATCGCTGCCGCGTCGCCGTCCCGTGCAGCGGAAGCGTCAGGCCCCGGTCGGCAAGGCGCGGCTCTGACCGGCGGCTGGTGTGAAGATCGCCGCGCGACCCGCTCCCGGGCGGGCACTTGGGCTCTCAAGGGATCCACTACGTCTCGTGCTCTACTGGCTGGCTGACTATCTTCGCGAATCGTATGGCTACCCGGATCATCCGTACGCCTATACGGACGCCCTGTTCCGGGGCACCTGCGCGGTGCTGCTGGGCTTCCTGGTGGTGTGGCTGCTGGGTCCGAAGGTGATCGGCGAGTTGCGGAGGCGCAAGATCGGCGACACGCCCGAGTTCGACCACGACAAGCTCAACCAGCTCACCCACGACAAGAGCAAGACCCCCACCATGGGGGGCATCCTCATCATCGTGTCCATCTTCATCTGCACCCTGCTGCTGGCCGACCTGGAGAACTTCTACATCCGCATGGGGCTGTTCTGCATGGTCTGGCTGGGCGTGCTGGGGGGCATCGACGACTGGCTCAAGCTGACCAGCAAGCGCCGCGGCGGCTCGCGCGACGGGCTCAAGACCTACGAGAAGCTGCTCTTCCAGGTGGGCCTCGGCGCCCTGCTGGCGATATTCATCTGGAAGTACGCCCAGCAGAACAGCAGCGACGGATTTGCGGGCCTCAGCGATCAGCAGATCGAGACCTTCCGCATCCTCAGCGTGCCCTTCTACAAGCCCGGCATCCTGTTGAGCCTGCCGGCCTTCTGGATCATTACCATCCTGGTCACCGCGGGCACCTCCAACGCGGTCAACCTGACCGACGGCATGGACGGGCTGGCGGCCGGCTGCATGGCGCTGGTCAGCTTCGTGTTCATGGTGCTGTCGTTCCTGGTCGGGGATCCGTCGCGGGCGACCAGCCTGTTCCTGCAGCCGGTCCCGATGACGTCGGAGCTGGCGGTGCTGTGCGGGGCGATCATGGGCTCGTGCCTGGGGTTTCTGTGGTATAACGTGTATCCCGCGCAGGTGTTCATGGGCGATACCGGCTCGCTGCCGCTGGGCGGGTTGATCGGCTACGTCGCCATCGTCACGCGACAGGAGCTGATGCTGTTCATCGTCGGCGGCGTGTTCGTGATCGAGGCGGTCTCGGTGATGATGCAGGTCGGCTACTTCAAGCTGACCGGCGGCAAGCGCATCTTTCGCGTCGCTCCCATCCACCACCACTTTCACCTGGGCGGTTGGACGGAGACGCAGACGGTGATGCGGTTCTGGTTAATGGGTGCGATC
>CAYVVX010000914.1:0-1820 GCA_964455315.1 uncultured Planctomycetales bacterium
ATCACCGCCGGTGCCGTACAGCAGGGCGTCGCGGGCCTTCGCGGGCAGCTTCTTCCACGGCTGCGACAGGTCGAAGCCGACGTGGTTGGCGACGCCCTGGTAGATGTGCCGCCGCCAGCGCCCGGGCTTGGTTCGCATCGGTGCGATGCACGGGGCCAGGAAGGGCAGCGCATCGTCCGGAACCAGCAATTCCGGGTCGAAGTCGTGGAGCACACCCAGGCCGTCGCAGGACAGGCACATGCCCGCCGGCGAGTTGAAACTGAAAAGCTGCGGCGAGGGCGGCTCGAAGCCGATCCCGCAGGCGGCGCAGGCGTACTGTGACGAGAGCATCAGGTCGCCGGTCAAACCACCACCCACCTCGGTCGGAGGGAGGTCGGGAGGGCGACGTTTGCGTTTTCGCGTCGGGGTTTTCCCGCCGGCTGTGTCAGGCGGCGAGGGTTTGCCTCCGGCCCCCGCGGGCGGCTCCGCCGGCGAGATGATCAGCGTCCCGCCGCCCAGTGACAGCGCGTTCTCGACCGCCTCCGCCAGTCGCGAGCGGATGCCCTCGCGGAGGATCAGCCGGTCGATGACCACTTCGATGTCGTGGCGGTTGTGCCGGCCCAGCGGTGGCGGCGACTCCAGGTGGGCCACCTGCCCGTCGATCCGGGCCCGCACGTAGCCCCGCCGGCGGAGGTCGGCCAGCAGTTCGACGTGTTCGCCCTTCTGCCCGCGGATGACCGGCGCCAGCACCAGCAGCGAGGTCCCCTCGGGCAGCGAGAGAATCCGCGCGGTGATCGCCTCGGAGGTCTGGGCCGCGATCGGCTGGCCGCACCTGGGGCAATGCTGCGACCCCGCCCGGGCGTAGAGCACGCGAAGGAAATCATAGATGCCGGTGACCGTGCCGACGGTGCTGCGCGGGTTCCAGCCGGTGGCCTTCTGTTGAATGGCGATGGCCGGGCTCAGGCCGGTGATCTGATCGACGTCGGGCTTGGTGAGCTGCCCGAGAAACTGCCGGGCATAGGCGGAGAGGGACTCGATGTAGCGGCGCTGGCCCTCGGCGTAGAGGGTGTCAAACGCCAGGCTGCTCTTGCCGCTGCCGGAGACGCCGGTGAAGCAGATCAGCCGGTTGCGGGGCAGCTCCAGCGAGACGTTCTGCAGGTTGTGTTCCCTGGCGCCGCGCACCAGGATGACCGGCGCATCCATCCGCGATCCCTCTCTGCCGCCGGGGTTGTCGGGCGGCGTGGCCGGTCGTCGATACTCGCCCATCCTCCGCCCGTCTCCGGCTGCGAGCGACCCGGCATTGTAGCCCGGTCTGCGGGTCCGATAAAGCGACGCGAAAGCGGGCCCGGGCTTTGGAAGGCGGTTGCGGCCGGTCCGGAGGCTTTCATCGTCCGACTAACCTTGCGGCCCCGGGGCGTGTCTAGACGGCTGTACCAGGCATCACGGCCGGGAGGGTGCGGGTTGGTACCGCCTGGCAACAAGGGAGGTTCGATGATGAGCCGCTTTCGACGAATCTGGATGAAACTGGCAATGGTGGCCGGCATCGGCGTTGTGGCCGGCGGAGGCATAGAGTGCGATCTGGACGGTTTCGAGATCGACATCGATGATGACGGGTATTATGCCGTCCCGGTGTATTACGACTACGGTCCTCCCGTGTATTACGATCCGTTCTGGCCGTGCTGCTGGTGAGGGATGAAGGAGCGGGAGAGGAAGTCCACGTTCCCTTCAACCGCCCGGGTGCCGGGAGGTGTGACGAAGGCGTCCTGGTCATCGACATCAACGATTGACGGCCTGCCGGTGTGACCGCCGGTATGTCCGAGCCTCGGTCCTGGGGGAGCGCG
>CAYVVX010000915.1:0-1819 GCA_964455315.1 uncultured Planctomycetales bacterium
CGAGAACAGAGCTTCGTCGAGGAGAATCCCATGGCTGACATCATCCGCGCCGGCATGATCGGCACCGACACCTCCCACTGCATGGCCTTTTCCAACATGCTCCACAACGACAAGGATCCCAACCACGTCCCCGGGGTCCGCATCGTCGCAGCCTACCCGTCCTTCAGTCCCGACGTCGAGTCCAGCGTGACGCGGGTGGATGCCATCAAGAAGGAGCTCAACGAGAAGTGGGGCGTCAAGATCGTCGACTCGATCGACAAGCTGCTTGAGCAGGTCGACGTGGTGCTGATCGAGTCGGTTGACGGCCGGCGGCACCTGCCCGAGCTGCGCCCGGTGGTGGAGGCCGGCAAGCCGGTCTTCGTGGACAAGCCCTTCGCCGCCAGCTTCAAGGACGCCAGGGAGATGGTGCGGCTGTGCAGGGAGCACAAGGTGCCCTGCTTCGGCGGCTCGTCGCTGCGCTTCGACAGCAACGTGCGGAATGCCCGCGCCGGTGGTGACAACGGCGCCATCCTCGGCTGCGATGCCTTCAGCCCCGCCCACCTTCACGAGAGCAACCCGGGCCTGTTCTGGTACGGCTGCCACGGCGTCGAGATCCTCTACACCCTCATGGGCCGTGGCTGCCGCGCGGTGCAGTGCACCAGTACGCCGGACGGCGAGCTGGCCGTCGGCGAGTGGGCCGACGGGCGAATCGGCTCCATGCGCGGCATCCGCAAGGGCAAGGGCGGCTACGGTGCGGCCGTGCTCTACGAGAAGGGCCCGATGAAGATGTTCACGGCTGCCGGCGACTACTACAAGGGACAGATGCAGGCGCTGGTGAAATTCTTCCAGACCGGCGAGGCGCCGGTGGAGCTGGAAGAATCGCTGGAACTATGCGCGTTCATGGACGCAGCGTGGCGGTCGGCCAAGGCCGACGGCGAGGAGATGAAGCTGGAGCTGTGATGCCGCGTGCGCCCGCCTCCGCGCCGGCCGATGACTTTGCGTGGCCCGATGGTTGTAGCGTCCGGCCCCCGTGCCGGACGTTGCGCGTGAGACGCAGTGCTTCGCGTTCACGCCCTGCCCCCAAACCGGGGCTGATGCCTTCGCCGCGCTTGTGCCGATGAATGTCCGTGTCCCCGACCGTGACACAGTTCACTTGTTCGCAGGAAGCTCTCATGCGCATTCGACGATTTCTCTCGGCGTTGGCGGTGGTGGTGGCGATCGGCGTTGGTCTGCCGCTGTTGATGTCCGACGCGCCGGCCCCCTCGACAACCGGCGGGGCGGCCTCCTCCCAGCCCGCCTCCGCGCCGACCTCCCGCCCCCAGGACGTTGTCGCCGACGCGACCATTTCGCCCTGGAAGCCCGTGTTTGTCGGCGTCGAGACGTGCCAGGGTTCCACCGCGACGCCCCGCCCGCTCCAGATGCGCGCCGTCCGCGTCGACTTGAAGGCCGAGGGCATCGACTTCCTGGTCACCCCCTCCAACGGCGATGAGCCCCTGGAGGTCAACGCCCGCACCACCAGCGACTTCCTCAGCGAGTTCAAGTGCCAGGTCGCCATCAACGCCTCGCCCTTCGCCCCCCTCGCCACCCGTCCGGCCCAGCCCCAGGACGTCCTCGGTCTCTCCGTCTCGCGCGGCGACAGGTACTCGCGGCCCAACGACTACGACGCCCTGATGATCGCGACCGACCCGCTCAAGGCCTGGATTGCCGAAGGCCCCCAGAAACCCGGGGGCGTCTGGAACGGAGCCGCCGGCTTCTACATCTTCCTGAAGAAGGGCAGGAACGTCGGCACCATGAAGGATCGTCATCCGCGCTCCGCCGCCGGCGTCACCCGGGACGGGCG
>CAYVVX010000916.1:0-1810 GCA_964455315.1 uncultured Planctomycetales bacterium
AGACCGTCATTCGTGAGCGGTTCGCCCTGGACGCCGAATCCAACCTGGTCAAGCCCAAGACGCTCGAGCAGGTCGGCGAGCTGATCGGCGTCACCAAGGAGCGCGTCCGCCAGATCCAGAACAAGGCCCTCCGAAAGATCCGCTCCATCCTGGAGGACGGGTTCCTCGCGGCGTAAGCCCCGAGGGGAGGGCCCCGGGACGAGTCATGGGGCGGCCGCGTCCGCCTCACGTGATTCAGCCGGCCGGCGGGCATCATGCTCCGCCGGCCGGCTTGTGTTTTCCCCCCCTCAGCGCTCCGCGTTGACCCCCATTTCAGCCCTACCTATAATCGCTCCTCGTCTGTGCGGAGTGGATTTCGATGCGCGTCGTGGTCAACGGGCAGGAGCGGGAAGTTGCCTCCGGCAGCACGGTGGCCGGCCTGGTTCAGGAATTCCGCTTCAAGCCCGAGCACATCGCCATTGAGATCAACTGCGAACTGGTGCCCCGAAAGACCTACGCCGATACGGTGCTGCGCGATGGGGACCAGGTCGAAATCGTGACCCTGGTGGGCGGGGGCTGAGCGCGTCCCCGAACCGGCCGGTGGTCCATGTGGCGGCCGAGTCCCGTCCCGGCCGGTCACGGGCCGATGCCTGTGGCATACTTGAGAGTTGAGCCCTCCATGATTTCCGAACCGCTTTGCCTGGGACCGTTCCGCTTTGCCAGCCGCCTGCTGGTCGGCACGGGCAAGTATGCCGACTTCGATCAGATGAACGCCTGCCTGCAGGCGTCCGGCTGCGAGGTGGTCACCGTGGCCGTGCGCCGCGACGTGTTCACCCCGGAAGGCGGGCGACGGCCGCAGAGCCTGCTCGACGCCCTGGACCTCTCGCGCTATACCATCCTGCCCAACACGGCCGGCTGCTTCACCGCCGAGGATGCCGTTCGGGCGTCCCGGCTGGGGCGCGAACTGCTCGAAGGCCTGGACAATCCCGGTGCCAAATGGGTCAAGCTCGAGGTGCTGGCCGACAAGCGCACGCTGCTGCCCGACCCGGTGGGCAGCCTGCAGGCGACGGAAACCCTGGTCAAGGAGGGATTCTCCGTCCTGGTCTACACCTCCGACGATCCGATCATGGCCAGGCGGCTCAAGGAGGCCGGCGCCACCAGTGTGATGCCCGCCGGCTCGCCCATCGGCAGCGGGCAGGGCGTGCTCAACCCCAACAACATCCGCATCATCCTCGAGTATCTCAAGGAGGGTGATCCGGACTATCCCGTCATCGTGGATGCCGGCGTGGGCACCGCCTCCGACGTGACCATTGCCATGGAACTGGGCGCCGACGGCGTGCTGCTCAACACCGGGATCGCCGGCGCGGAGGATCCCGTGACCATGGCCGGCGCCATGCGCCACGCCCTGGAGGCCGGGCGCCTGGCCGCCCGGGCCGGCCGGATTCCCAGGAAGCTTTACGCCACCGCATCCAGCCCCACCGAGGGCGTGATCGCGCCGGCCAGTCGCCGCAGCGTCGCATCGGCTCCCGCCGGTTCCGGTTCCCCGCGGGGGTGAGGGTCCACTGTGCAGCGTCGAACCCGCAACCGCATCTGCATCTGGGTGATCCTCGTCGGGCTGCTCAACGTGCTGGCCTATACGGTCGTCTATGCCCAACTCGGCGGTGATGCCAAGAACGGCGGCAACGGTCGTTTCGTCAACACGGCCGGAGAGGTCGAGACGGGCTATTACATCAGCGGGCATTTCATCCACGGGCAGGGCCGTTCCCGCGGGGTTTCCCAATGGGTCTGGATCTACAGCTACCTGCACTCGATCACCCTGTGGCCGACCCAG
>CAYVVX010000917.1:0-1803 GCA_964455315.1 uncultured Planctomycetales bacterium
GTATTACCGCCACTACCGCGCGTCGAACCCGGCCTACACCGGGCGCTGACTCCCATTCGATACTGATGAAGACGACGCGCAAACGACTGCTGGTGGCTCTGGCCGCAGCCGGTTTGGTCGTGGCTTGCAGCGACTCGGCCGCAGAGAGTGACGGCAGCGCGGGCGCTTCCGGTTCGGGGGGCGGCCACGCGGGTGCGAGCAGCGGCGGCAACGGCGGAAATGGCGGCACTGGCGGCAGCGGTGCCAGCGCTGGAGACGGCGGCGGCGGTGGCAGCAGCGGTAGCGGCGGCAGCGGTGGCAACGGCGGCACGGCTGGGCAGGGCGGCGCTGCGGGTGGGGCTGGCGGCGCCGCGGGCAGCGGAGGTTCGCCGGGCATGTTCCGCAGCGAGCCGCCGTGGAAGCACCCGTTTCATCACGAGTCGTTCTGGAACACCCCGGTGGGCAGCGGCGCGACTTACGTGCCCACCAACTCCACGCGCCACACGTCGACCTTCGCGGGCTCTTCGTTCAACCTCAACTACGCCAACTGGTCCGATCCCGTCTATCTGGCGACCGACTCCGATCCACTGATGGAGGTGGAGAAGCGGGCGAACCTGCCGACCGGGTGGCAGAACCTGGGCAACGACGAGAGCGGCGGTACGGCAGGGCAGGGCGCGTTCGAGGGTCGTTACACCGGCATTCGCATCCCGACGAACGCCACCTGGCAGAGCACCTCGAACACGGACCGCAAGGTGATCGTCGTGCAGCCGGAGGTGACGCTTCAGCGTTACAACGCCTCGAACGATCTGATCGCGACCCAGACCTTTCCGGCCGGCACGCTGTCGATCGAGATGCACAAGTTCTATCGCGTGACCGGCGGCACCAAGATCCTGACCACCAACCTTTCGTACGCCGATCTGCGCGGGCACGGCATGGGCTACGGGGCGATCGCCTCCGGGGTGTCGATGACGCAGGGCTACGTGCGGCGCTGGGAGATCGACGCGGCGCTTTCGGGCGACCACACCGCGATCCGTCACGCGCTCAAGCTCGGGCTGCCGAACTCCAAGCTGCAGGTCGGACAGATCTGGCCCGCCTCGCATCAAGACGGCGACGCCGCGACCAACTACTCCGGGCAGAACCCGATGGGGACGCTGATGGTCCTCGATCGCAACACCAACATCGACACCCTGCCGTACTCCGGATCCACGGAGGCTCAGCGCCTTCAGAAGGCGTTCGCCTGGACGCTGCAGAACTTCGGGGGCTACGTGCTGATCCGGGCGGGCAGCGGTCCGGTTTCGCTCGGTGTGGAGTCCACCCCGCCGCACCTGAACGGCACGCTCATGAACGCCGTGCGCACCGGGCTGACGGACGCCGTGTTCCCGCACATGCGGATCGTTTCCAACAGCCACCAAGTCGGGCCGCTGAACTCCGACCGCAGCCCGGTGGATCCCTCGCTGATCGCGGGGGGCGGCACGCACGACGAGACGATCCGGCCGCTGCCGATCAATCCGGCCGGGCCGTGGCTGTGGTGAGCGCCCGGATCACTCGCTCTCGGTCAGGTACGTGTAGCTGCCGAGCGCGGATTCGTAGTGCTTCATCAGCGTGCGCATCTGCTCGTTGGTGAGGCGGCCGGCGCTGACGGCGCGCTCGGCCTGGCGGCGCACCGCTTCCACCATGTTTTCCGGCACGTACTCCACGTAGCGCAGCACCTCGCTGATGCTGTCGCCCTTGATCACGTGCCGCACCTCGTAGCCGTCGTCCGTGAGCCGGACGTGCACGGCGTTGGTGTCGCCGAACAGGTTGTGCAGGTCGCCCAGGATCTCC
>CAYVVX010000918.1:0-1799 GCA_964455315.1 uncultured Planctomycetales bacterium
GGGAGAACCAGTGAGGGAAGTCAACTGCCAACCAAACTATAACACATAACCAGCCGTCCGGCCAATCCAGTCAAGTCCAAGATACAACGATTTTGGCATAATCTTTTCAAGCGCGGCTGAGCCTTCGTGTCCACTCAATACGAGGGAGCGGAAGCTGGGCAAGTCAGAGCATCTGCGACGAATAACCGGGCGATTATCCGCCCGGCGCCCGTTATTCGTGGCGCAAGGCCTCAATGGGATCGAGCTTGGCCGCCGCGGACGCCGGATAAATCCCGAAAAAGACCCCCACCGCCACCGCCAGCCCGAAGCTGACCAGGATCACCCAGAGATGGATCACCGTCGGCCAGCCGACAAAGTGGGTGATGACCAGGGCACCGCCCCAGCCGCTGAGCAGCCCGATGATGCCTCCGACGGTGGTCAGCACGATGGACTCGATGAGGAACTGGAAGGTGATGTGGCGGCGCTTGGCCCCCAGGGCCCGGCGGATGCCGATCTCCCGGGTACGCTCGGTGACGCTGGCCAGCATGATGTTCATGATGCCGATGCCGCCGACCAGCAGGGAGATCCCGGCGATGGCCCCCAGGGTGATCTGCCGACGATACTTTTCACTCTCGGCGATCCGCAGCCGCTCCAGGGGAACCCGCACGGCATAGTCGCGCTTGCGGTGTCCGTGGCTCATGGCCCGCTTGAGCATCTCGGACACGGGCAGCACGTGGTCCAGGGCCTCCACCTCGACGTAAAGGTCGCTGTAGGTGCACTTGCTGAGCTCCTCGCCGCCGGTGGTGATCTTGACCTGCATGTCCCCGTAACGGGCGTCGGCGGTCTGCAGCGGGATGTAGATGTCGCCGTTCAGGTTGCGCTCGCCGATACCCTTCTCCGGGGAGCCGGCGGTGTCCACCCGCTCGAGCACCCCGACGACCTCCAGCGGGATGACGCTGCTGTAGCTGCTGACGAAGATCGAGCGACCAATGGGATCCTCGTAGGCGAACAGCCGCTCGCGAACCGCGTCACCGATCACACACACGTTTGCCTCGGTCTCCTCGTCCACCTGCTGAAGGGCCCGCCCGCGGCCGATCCCCACCTTGACGGTTTCAAAGAAGGCCGGATCGGTGCCGACCACGTTGGACGGAATCCGCGTCGCTCCGTAGCTCACCTCGAACGCCACCTCCCGCAGCGGAACCACCCGGTGAATGTGCGGGATGGTGGCCCGGATCCGCTCCAGGTCCGCGTCGGTGATGCCGTACTCGAGCATGTGGCTGCGCTCCTCGGCCACGTCGCCGCCGCCCTCGGGCTTGACCGACTGGATGATCACGTTGTGGGTTCCGAGGAGCCGGATGAGGCGCATCTCCGCCTCGCTGGCGCCTTCCTGTATGGACAGCATGCAGATGACGGCGCCGACGCCGCAGATGATGCCCAGCGTGGTCAGGAAGGAGCGCAGCTTGTGCAGGTGGATGTTCTTGATGCCCAGGCGTATGGTCTCGATGCCGAGCCCGTTGAACATGGCGGCTCCCGTGAATCGCGGTCTCGACGACATTGTAGCCGCACCGGGCAAACCGGCGAAGCGCCGCCGGTTGAGCCGCCGGTCCGGGTGACCCTATAATCGAACTGGCCGCCGGGGACGCTTCGCCCCGCGTCGGCACGGAGCATGCGGGCACGCGATGAGTCGAACCGATCGGTCAACCTGGGTAATCATGGGCACGGCCGCCATGGTGGTGGTGGTCGCGGTGATCTGGTCGGGGGCAAGCTCGGGATCCGGGGACGCCTTGCCCGTGGGCGGGAGCCGCAAGGTTCCGACCCCG
>CAYVVX010000919.1:0-1796 GCA_964455315.1 uncultured Planctomycetales bacterium
GAGCTCGGCGCCGGCCGCGACCAGGTCGCCGGGGCCGGACTTGCGAATCGCCGCCGGCCAGTCCCGCGCAGGATCATACCATCGGGCCAGTACCATTTCCCAGTCGGCAGTGGTTTGAGCGCGGATGAAAGCGTCACGGACTTCCCGCCCCGCCGGGTGCAGCTCGCTGTACTTGATGCCGAACTTGCGCATGATCCGGCCGGCCCGCTCGAAGCCGTGAACCTCCACCGCCCAGTCGAAGTGGCTCCGGATGGTGGCTCCCTGCTCGGGTACCGACGGCGGCGGCGGCAACCGCCCGGACAGTTCGGCCAGCCCCGCCCGGCAGCGCTCCCCGAGCGGTATCTCCGGTCCCGGGTCGCTTCCGCCGGCCGGCGGGTACCCCAGCAGGGCCCGGCAGTCGTTGAACACCCACGGATTGCCGATGCAGCCGCGGGCCACGGTGACGCCGTCCACCCCGGTCTGTTCCATCATCCGCAGGCAGTCCTCGGCGGTGAACAGGTCGCCGCTGCCCAGCATGTGAATGCGGTCGCCCACGTGCCGCTTGACCCGGGCCAGGAATTCCCAGCGGCTGGGGCCCACGTAGCGCTGCTGAACCGTTCGCCCATGGACGGTGACGCCGGCAATCCCGGCCTCCAGGGCGCCGTCCAGAATACGGAAGAAGTTCCGCTCGCTCTCGGCCCCGTCATCCATGCCACGGCGCATCTTGACCGTCACCGGCGTCCGCCCGGCGACCGTCGCCACCACCGCCCGGACGATCTCCAGCGCGGTCGGCGGCTCCGAGAGCAGGAACCCCCCCCGGCAGCGCCCCAGCACCTTCCGCACCGGGCAGCCGAAGTTGATGTCGATGACGTCGTAGCCGGCCCGGACCAGCTCGTCGGCCGCCAGGGCGAAGCTGTCCGGGCGGGCGCCCATGAGCTGTCCGGCGACCGGGTGGTCGTCGGGAGCGACCCGGGTGATGGCCCGCTGCTTCCTGCCCGGGTTGATCACGATCTGGTCGAGGACCACCTCGTTGAGGGTGTAGACAGCGCCGTGCAGCCGGGCGACCCGGCGCATGGGCAGGTCGCTGTAGCCGCTGAGGGCGGCCTGCACCACGGGGAAGCCGATCTGGACGTTGCCGATGTTCAACATGATCTTCAATGATGATATCGCCTCGCGGGTTCGCTGGCGAAGCCGCGCGGAGGCGAATAGACTACGCCCCATGTCGAGTGAACCCGAACAGACAGCTCCGCCGGCCGCGCCGCCGGGCGGCCAGGGCCCGCTGGTGGTCGCGGCGATCGTCGGGGTGGTGCTGGGGGGCTTTGCGGGCATCCTGCTGGCGTTCCTGGCCGACCTGCCGGCCTACCTGGGCATGTTCTTCTTCCTGCTGGTCGGGCTGCTGATCGGGGCGTTCTGCTACCGTTTCGGGAAGTCGGCGGCGCCGGCGCCGAAGGGGACGCTGTGGGTCATCGGCCTGCTGGTGGTCTTCACCACCTGGGGATCCTCGCTGTATGTGGGCTACCGTCTCGTGGCCTCCACGGCGGTGGATGCGGTCCTCAAGAGCACGCGGGAACGGCTCACGTCGGAACAGAAAGCGGAGCTGGCCGACAGGGTTCCCGTCGAAATTGACAACTACCTGCGCACCAATTATCCGCCGGGCGGCTTCCTGGGCTACATGCGCTGGGCCGCCTCGAGTGACGGCGTCCTCAAGGTGCCCCGCGAGCCGGTGGGCATCGGCAACCAACCGGTCAGCATCCGCTACGCCGGCTGGCAGTGGTTGCTGCGGTCGATCGTCTCGCTGATGCTGCTCATGTTCTCCA
>CAYVVX010000920.1:0-1794 GCA_964455315.1 uncultured Planctomycetales bacterium
CGGAATTACTTCGCCGCCGCCGGCTATGACCACGAATGATCGGAAAATGCTCTAGCAGGTTGACACCCCGTTGAGCCCGCCATGCAAGATGAAAGCTGATCTTGCTCGACTCCAGATGTTGCAGTCGGAAAGATGTGACTCTTCCTGAAGACATTGCTTCGACGGACCGACTCTCGTCGGTGTACCAGCTATTCATACCGTCTCCATCGAGCGGACCGACCTCGTCGTAGGGGCGAGCAGCATGCCGTAGAGCGTCGGTTCGGCCATGAGATCACAATAGCCGGGCATGGTGGTGATGGGTTCCCGTTGCGGGGCCATTGCCACGCTGAAAGCATTTCGGCCGTCCACCCTGGCGCCGTCGGATTTTGCTGTTGGGAGCGTGTCATCGGAGGACGGAGCGACATCGATCGCCATCCACCGCACGTCGCCGTTCAGTGACTCGCTGGCACGCGATGCCGCGAGCCGCCGGACTCATGGTCGACCGCGCCGACGGGTCGCCGATCTTCGCTGGCTGGATAAAAGGTGAAGATAATACGTGAACCTGACGGCAACGGTGCGCCGATTCCGGTGTGACGCCGTTCTGTGGGGCCGGAGCATTTTCACCAAGCGGTTTGCCAGGGGCAGGGACTCCAAGAAGGCCGGGAAACAGCTCCTCCTGTGCGGCTTGGGAATCCGCACCTCGACTGTGCCGACGCAGGTCTCCCAGCCACGGTCGCCGTTGGGCTGGTTGCAGCCGTCGGCAGGACGTCAGACGCACGCAGGCACTCATGAAGCTGGCGAGCACCGGCAGTACCCAAACTCTCAGTCGTCTTGCTCCACCGCCAACATAGCCCGCCCAACGCTACGCGTGCACCCGACACTCACACAGCCCCCGTCGGATGCTTACAGAGCACCGTTAACCATTACGCGATAAATTGATGGCAATCTCGCGCGAGAGCAGTAGGCTATCCCTCAATAAGAAGAGCGCGTGTGTGAGCGGCGACGTGACTAGGGTGAATCATCTCGGGCGGACCGCAGTGCGGTCCCCCGCGGAGCCGGCGAAGTATGACTACATCGATGCCCTACGCGGGTATGCGGTGTTGCTCGTCATCGTCGTCCACGTCGGCGCCGCCTTTCCTGAACTACCCTGGCCGGTAAAGCGGTTCACCAATCTCGGCTGGTACGGCGTGCAGCTATTTTTCGTCGTGAGCAGCATGACGCTCGCCATGTCCTGGTTTTCGCGCCAAGGACAGGAAAGCATGCGCTCGACGAAGTTCTTCGTGCGCCGGTTCTTACGCATCGCTCCCATGTACTACGTCGCCACGGTCTACTACCTCATCGTCAGGCCGCCGGGTGAAGAGTTCTCGGTATTGCAGCTGTTGGCCTCCTCAACCTTTGTGCACGGCTGGAGTCCGGGCCTGCTGCCAACGTCAAACGATCACTGGACCGTTGTGCCAGGCAGCTGGAGCGTCGCGGCCGAGTTCGGGTTCTACTTCCTGTTTCCTGTCCTGATATCCATGGTGTCGACCCCGCGCCGTGCTGTGATTGCCTTGGCCATCTCCCTCTGCGCTGCATTCGCTGCAAACGAAGTCGGCTTCGCCCTGTATCTGGAGAGCTACGGCTTTGTCGCAACGGACCAACTGTTGTTCTTCTGGCTGCCCACGCAGATGCCGATCTTCCTGTCGGGCCTGCTGCTGTTCCACCTGCTCCGCCGGGCAAGGGCATCGACCTCTGGCCGAACGATCGAATTCCTCCACCGGCGCGCAAACTGGATCATCGGCGCCGCAGCCGTGGCGTTCCTGTCGGTGCCGTTCC
>CAYVVX010000921.1:0-1786 GCA_964455315.1 uncultured Planctomycetales bacterium
AGCCCACCCGCCGCGGGCCCTACGCCGGGGCGGTCGGCTCCGTCGACTACGCCGGCAACATGGACACCAGCATCGCCCTGCGCACCATGGTCATCCTGCCCGCGTCAACCGCGGGCCGGCACCGCGTATTCCTCCAGGCCGGGGCGGGCATCGTCGCCGACTCGCGGCCGGACATGGAGTATCACGAGACCGTCAACAAGGCCAAGGGGTTGCTTCGCGCGATCGAGATCGCCGAGGCGGGGTTTTCCACTCCGAAGAGCTGAGATGGAACTGAACCACGGAGACTCAGAGCACACGGAGAAGAGGGGAAAAAAGGGGGGAACCGCAGAGACGCGAAGACCGCAGATTGAATCAGCAACTCACGAAACCAGGGAGTGACTCGGAAGGTTTGGTCCATCATTCATGTTCGGGCACCAGTGGGTACTCGCTGCCCGGAAACCTGCCTTCCTGATCTTCTCCTCCGTGTTCTCTGTGCCTCTGTTGTTCAACTGCATCGATGCCGGTCAGGCCGGCTTGACGTCGACGAACTTCTCCACGCTGTTCAGGTCGCGGAGCACGTCCACCGAGCCGAAGATCTTGTAGGAGGCACCGGGCGTGGTCTCGACGACCTCCAGCCGCGGGGGGCGGTTCATCCAGATCCGGCCGCCGCGCCGCGACGGCTCCGGCGGGCGGGTCTTGGCCAGCCGCTTGCGCTCGCGCTCCACGGTACGGTCGTTCTCGAACAGACGCACCAGGGTCTTCTTCGCGGCCGCGGTGCGCGGATACGACTTGACCGTCACCTGCAGCATCTGTCCCGGTTTCACATCGATGGCCATGATCCGCTCCCGCCAATCCGCCGCCCGGCCCCTTCGCGAGGCCCGCCGCACGGCGAAGTAGAGTACCTTTTCGTTTCCATCCACGGTCGATTCCCGGCCGGCGCAGACCGGGTCAAAGACCGGGCAGTATACCCGGTGCCCGGATGCGTTTCCAGAGGTGCCCCGGCGCCGGCTGCCCTCCAAATCCAAGTCACTGGCATAGCATGAGCTACAGCCGGCTCCGGCCCGCCCCGGCCATCCTGCGGCCGAGTCCATCCCAGGCTCGGCTGCTGCTCATGGTTTCAGCCGCTTGACACCACGGCGGCGGTCCGGCTCCAATACGCTCCGTCACCAGCCGGGCTCCCGGGCGGCTGGTCCATTCGAGGAGTATCCTCAACCGTCAGGGAAGACCCATTCATGCCACTTCGTAAAGCCATGCCAGCATTAATCTTGACGCTGGGACCGCTCCTCGCTGGCTGCGAGGAAACCAACAAGCGGGTCCAGTACCCGCCCGGGGCCCTGCCGGTCCGTTACGAGTCGGCCACGACGCACAGCTCCTGCCTGGTGGCCGGCGTGGCCATGGGGGCCCGGTACCTGCTGCCGGCGTCGGATTACACCGAGCCGAAGATCCGGCGGGATCTGGCCGCGGGCGGGCTGGACGAATCCCGCGTGGGAGACCTGAAAAGGTACCTGGCGGGGGAGGGGCTGCACCTGGTCACGCTGACCGGTGAACTGGGGGACAGGCCGCTGTTCGGGATGGGTTACTGGGTCAGAAGCCGGGGACATCCGGTCCTGTGCGTCATCAACCTGGAGGGCCCGGACGCCGATGCGTTCAATCACGCGGTGACGGTCATCGGTATTTCGTCGAACCAAAACCCCGATTTGCCCGATATAATCCACTACTTCGACCCTTCGGCGGCGGAGCCGCTGCACAGCCTGGCGGCACCGGCGTTCGATGAACTCTGGTCCCGCGGGCAGCATGCCATGATGGT
>CAYVVX010000922.1:0-1783 GCA_964455315.1 uncultured Planctomycetales bacterium
CACCCGATTGGTCCGCCGCTTCCTCGCGACGCCGGCGGACGTGGACGCGCTGCGGCAGTTGCAGGCGTGGCTCGGCAAGTACCAGAACCCCTTCCAGTACGACCAGATTCGCTTGCTGGATGCGCAAGGCATCACGCGCCTGTCCGTTCCGGCCGGCCTGGCGCCCGCCAGCGTCGCCCTGTCGCGGAGCGCATCCGAGGCCCTGCGCTCGGGCCAGGTGATGTTTCAGGACTTCTACCGCGACGAACTCGACCAGCGCGTCTCTCTGGCCGTGCTGATCCCCATCCTCGACGAAGCGGGTGCCGACCGGCCGCTCGGGGTTGTCATCGAGCGGATCGATCCCTCGGCCTTTCTCTATCCGTTCATCAGCCGCTGGCCCGTGCCCAGCGCGACGGCGGAGACGCTGCTCGTCCGCAAGGAAGGGAACGAGGTCGTCTTCCTGAACGAACTGCGGTTTCAGGCCAACACAGCGCTGACCCTGCGCCGCTCGCTCGCCCACATCCAGCAGCCGGCGGTGATGGCGGCCCTGGGCCACGAGGGCGTTGTGGCCGGCCTCGACTATCGGGGCGTGCCGGTGTTGGCAGCGGTGCGAGCCGTCCCGGAGTCGCCGTGGTTCCTGGTGGCCCGTCGGGACGTGACGGACGTGTATGCACCGTTGCGCACGCAACTCTGGCAGATGGTCGCGCTGGTGGGCGGCCTGCTCTTCGGTGCGGGAGCGGCGGTCGGGCTGGTCTGGCGGCAGCAGCGTGTCCGGTTCTATCGGGAACTGGCCATGGCGGCGGAATCGCTGCAAAGGACCCAGAGCCTGCTCACACAGGCCGAGAAGCTGGGGAGGGTGGGCGGCTGGGAATTCGATATCGATAGCCGGCAGATGATCTGGACGGAGGCGGTCTTCGACATCCACGAACTGGATTGCACGAGCCAGCCGACGGTGGAGCAGGGCATCAGCTTCTACACCCCCGCGTCGCGGCCGATCATCGAACGGGCCGTGCAGCGCGCGATCGAGCAGGGCGAGCCGTTCGATGTGGAGCTGGAAATCCTCACGGCGAAAGGCAATCGGCGCAGCGTCCATTCCGTGGGCCAGGTGGATCTCCCCCGCCGCAAGGTCGCCGGCTTCTTCCAGGACATCACCGAGCGCAAGCAGGCGGAAGCGGAGCGGCAGAAGCTGGGCATGGTCGTCGACAGCAGCAGCGAATTCATCGGCATGTGCGACCTCGACATGCAGCCGCTCTACGTGAACCCCGCAGGCCTCCGCCTGGTGGGGCTGCCCGACCTGGCCGCGGCCTGCCAGGTCAAGGTGCAGGACTACTTCTTTCCTGAGGATCAGCGGTTCATCGCGGAGGAGTTCTTCCCGCGCGTGCTGCGGGACGGCCATGGCGACGTCGAGATTCGCCTGCGCCACTTCCAGACCGGCGAGCCAATCTGGATGTACTACTACCTGTTCAGCGTCCGCGACGGGAGCGGCGAGAGCATCGGCTGGGCCACGGTCAGCCGCGACATCACCGAGCGCCGGCAGGCGGAGGAATCCTTGCGCCGATCCCGCCAGGCGGCGCTCAACCTGATGACGGATGCCATCGAGGCGCGTGACCGCTCTGAGCGGGCCGAAGCCGAAATCGTCGCGCTGAACGCGCACCTGGAGACGCGGGTGCTCGAACGCACCGCCCAGCTCGAGGCGGCCAACCGCGAGCTGGAGGCGTTCTCCTATTCGGTGTCCCACGACCTGCGGGCGCCGCTGCGGGCCGTGGACGGCTACGCCCGCATCCTCGAAGAGGACTACCGGGAT
>CAYVVX010000923.1:0-1781 GCA_964455315.1 uncultured Planctomycetales bacterium
TGCCCAAAACGGATGACCTTGCGCGGTAGTGCTAAATCGCCCGACCCCCGCCTGGCGCGTTCAGGAACGTGGGTTGGGCCAATGAATCCGCATTCCGTCATCTGGACGGAACCGCTACCCCTTCGCCCACGCTCCCCATGGAATCTCCAGCCGGACCTTCGCAGGACCGGATCGGCCGCGCGTGCAGCGCAGGACGACATCACGATGCAGCGGCAGCGGCGCCAGCGGGTAGATGTGGCCGAAGTTGTCCAGCCGGATGACCGGCAGCTTGCGGCGGGCAGGGAGGTGATGCTTGAGAGCGTGAAACGCGGCGTCGGACAGGTCGTCGTTGCCGGTGTGGAAGTCGCCGAGGATGACCCCGCGGCAGCGCTCGAACAGTCCGTGCAGCTTGAGCCCGGCCATCATGCGGTCGATCTGGTCGGCGTTCTCGTTGACATCCTCCAGGGCCAGCCACTTGCCGGCGGTGTCGATCATGGGCGTGAAGGCCGAGCCGACCAGCGGCAGCAGGACGCTGAGATTGCCGCCCACGATGCGGATGGTCTGCGCCGCGGGCAGGCGCCCCGCGAGCACGCGACCTGCCGGCACGCGCGGCGAGGGAACCCCGCGGAGGATGCCCGCGACCTCTCGGAAGAACTGCTCGAACGCCTGCGGGTAACCGGCCCGGGCATAGCCGGCCGCGAACGCGTCGGTCTGGTCGGGGGCAAGGGTGATGCCCCGGGTCAGCTTGTCGGCGTGGCGTTTGGCCCAGGACCGGGTGCCGCCGAACAGGAAACCCGGGCCCAGGTCGTACAGCCCGACCACCTGCGGATACCAGCCGGCGATGTTGATCAGCGTGGTCATCTCGGAGAACCCGAAGACGTAGAGCGGCCGCTTGCGCCGGCGCAGCCGTTCGAAGTCGATGCGGTCAAGGATGCGCGTGAACCACGCCCCCCCGCGGATGGTCACCAGCGCGGCCACATCATCGTCGGCGAGGACGGCTTCGATCTCCTTCGCCCGGGCGGCGTCATCGAACCGGCCGCCCCGGGGATCCTCCTCGCGGGAGAAGATCATCTTCGCGCTGGCGGTGACCCTGCAATCGTCGCCCACGGCGCCGCGCACCAGCCCCAGCAACTGCCCGACGTTGTCGATGCCCAGCCGGCGGATGTCCTCGGTCGCGGACGAGCCGACGGCGGTAAGATGAATCCGGGGTTTCCTGCCAGCAGCCATCGAGACTCCTTCGTGTCAGTCCAGCATTCGCTCCAGAGTCGCCACCACATCCGCCGCCGCGGTCGGCCTGCCCAACCGCCGGGATGCGTCGCGCATGGCCGCCAGCCGCGCCGGATCAGCCAGCAGCCGGTCGAGCTTCCAGGCCAGCGCCGGGAGGTTGTTGCAGCGGATGGCCGACCCCTCCTCCAGGAGGTGATCGGCATTCCGCTCCTCCTGCCCCGGGATGGGGTTGACGATCACGAAGGCCAGCCCCTTGGCCAGGGCCTCCGAGGTGGTCAGCCCGCCGGGCTTGCCGACCACGATGTCGGCCGCGGTCATGAGCTCGTCCATCTGCCGCGTGTAGCCGATCACCTTGACCTTCACGTTGCCGCCGGCGCCGGCGACCGCGGACTCGACCTTCGCCTTGAGCTGCTCGCTGCGCCCGCAGACGGCCACGATCTGAACCGGATGCTCAAGCTTGAGCAGCGAGGTCATCAGGTGCTCGATGGGCCCCACGCCGAACCCGCCGGCCGAGATCAGCAGCGTGACCCGGTCGGGATCGAGCCCGTGCGCGGCCCGCGTCGCCGCCTTGTCGC
>CAYVVX010000924.1:0-1777 GCA_964455315.1 uncultured Planctomycetales bacterium
ATGAACTCACTCCGCTGACCACCATCGACGCCCCGACGGTGAACATTGACAGCACCGCCCCCATCGTCACCGCCGGGACCATCGACTCCTGCTATCCGACCGTCGCCGCGGCCGAAGCCGCCGCGATTGCCGCGACCACCGTCACGGACAACTGCACGCCTCCCAACCCGGCTCCGGCCGTCGCGGCTTCGACGACCGGAACGTGCGCCGCGGTCATCACCGTCACGGCCACGGACTGCGCGGGCAACCAGGCGTCGGTCCAGTACAACACCCGGATCGACAACACGCTGCCCGTACTTACCATTCCCGCCAACGCGACCGTGCAGTGTCTCGCGGACGCCGATCCCGGCCTGCCCTATGCCACCGTCACCGGCGGCATCGGCATCTACTACAACGACAACGGCCAGGGCGAGAACCCGGCCAACCAGGCTTATCTCAAGGCCCAGCGAACCGCGACCAGCAGCGCCGGCGCGCCGCTGGCCTTCTCCACGGTCCAGCTCACCGGGGTCCCCGGCCTGACCTGGGCGTTCCTCTACGGCGACCAGGGACAATACGGACTGGATCTCGTTCTGGAGGCCCCGACTTCCTCGCCTCCCCCCGCGACACCGGTGCTCAACGCCTACAACAACGGCGACAACACCCTGGGTGGCCGGATCTTGGTCGGTCCTGTGGCCTGGGCCATCGACGACTACAAGCCGCACCTGCCGAATCTGGACGCCGGCGCTGTTCTGAACAGCATCGTGCGGGGAGGCTCTCCTGGCTCGCCGGGCGATATCGTCATCACCCGCAACGATGTCAGCGTGTCGGGCACCATTTACACGGCCCACATCCAGGGGCACCTGGTCAGCGACGGGACCCATCACTGGTACAACCCCGCCACGCCTGACTCGCCCATGAGCAACTTTGCCCTCAACGGAACCATCTACTTCGACGGTGTGCTGACCTATGACACCTCGACGGATACCGATCCGCTGATGGATTTCTACGCAGGGACCATCACGCTGACGGCGAACTTCCCCAGTTCGGCCACCGGGTTCGCCACGGCCACCGACAACTGCACCACCCTCCCCGTGATCAGCTACACCGACACCGACAACGGCGGCACCGGCTGCCTGGGCAATCCGCTGATCATCACCCGTACCTGGAAGGCGGTCGATGAGTGCGGAAACGAGAGCACCGGTGTGCAGACCATCACGGTGGAAGACAACACCGCACCGGTGGTGACCGCGCCGCCGAATGTCGTGCTGGAATGCGATGAATCCACGGCACCAGCCAACACGGGAACCGCCACCGCGGTGGACAACTGCGATCTGTCCGTGTCGGTGACCCACAGCGATTCGTCACTGGGTACCTGCCCAACCATCATCACCCGAACTTGGTCATCGACGGATTCCTGTGGCAATGTGGGGACCGCGATCCAGTACATCACGGTGCAGGATACGACTGCCCCAGTGATTTCCTGTCCGGCGGATATCGTGACCAACGCCGACGCAGGCGTGTGCACCGCCACCTTGGTCCCCGGCGGCGCGTCGTTCAACGAGACCTTCGACGTGAACCCGGACTTGGGTGTCTGGACGGTGGACCGTTACGCCCCGCAGGCGTTTGAGTCGGCGGTGTTCGCTGGCGACAACCGTCTGCGCATTGGGATCGACGTGGCGGATTCGTCCGCGAATCGTCCTCCGTCATACGCCAGCAGCTTCTACAACACCCAGGGACGGACCCGCCTGTTGAATGGCGCTGGGCCCGGAACCACCATCTCGGCCGACGTGTACATTCC
>CAYVVX010000925.1:0-1279 GCA_964455315.1 uncultured Planctomycetales bacterium
CCGGGAGTACGAGATCGCGTGGCTCGAAGCCATGATCGATCACCACGACGACGCCGTGCACATGTCTGAGCGGGTGCTGCGGTATGCCGAGCACGAGGAACTGCGCGATCTGGCACAGCGCATCATTGACGAACAAACCGGCGAAATCGAAGCAATGGAGGCGCTAGTGGTTGAGATTATTTCCGGCTGAATAAGCACGCAGCGTTTTAGACCGCGCCCGCCTGCCCGGCCTGCTCATCTGGTGGCGCAGCAATCGGAGCCCGGACGGTGATGGTTGTGCCCCTGTCCGGTTCTGACCTGATCTGCAGGTGAGCGCCGATCAGGGCGGCGCGCTCATACATCCCCATGATGCCGAAATGCCGCTGGCTAGGTGCGTCCAGCTCAGCGGCATGACGCGGGGCGGCAAAGCCTTTGCCATCATCGCGCACCGTGATCGTGACCAGATCGGCTTCGAACTGAATGGTCAGCCAGATTTGGGATGCCTCACTGTGTTGCCAGGCATTGTTGAGCGCTTCCTGAGCGATGCGGTACAACGCCATTTCGTGCTCAGGGAGCAGGCGCTGCGGCGTGCCTGTTTTCTCGAAGTGCACGGCCATTTTCTCGTCCAGACCCAGGTCACGCGCCAGCATCTGCAAGGCAGGGGCCAGGCCGAGTTCCTCCAGGTAGATCGGGCGCAGGGCACGCACAATCCGCCGCAAGTCGTGGATGGTTTCACCAATCATGGCGCGGATCTCCGCCAGCAAATCGCTTGCTGCCGGATCATCCTTCAGATACGGTTTGAGCATTTGTTCGCGATGATCCAGCGCGACGAGCGCCTGCGCGGTCTGGTCGTGCAGTTCGCGGGCCAGCCGCCGCCGCTCGTCTTCCTGGGCCTGCGTGATTGCCCCGATATAGTCGCGCATACTGGCTTGTGCCGCCTGGACCCGTTTGGTCATGTGCTGAAGAGTGTCTTGCAGGTGCCGGATCTCGGCGATGCCGCCCACCGAGCGCTCGATGGCGGCGAAATCACCCCAGGCGAGGTCCGTCGCTTGTGCTTCCAGTCCGCCGCCGGAACCGGCGCAGACGTCGCGATGACGGCCTGGCCCTCAGCATCCTTGCGTTCAAACGCTGTGGTCGTGGTGATATCTGCGACTCGCGATGCGACATCTTCGACATGGTTGCCAACTTGCGACGGATCACTGTGGTACAGAATCCGGCCCTCGGAACTGAGCACGTACAGGTGTATGCTGCCCGACGTGTGCAGGCTTTCCAGCACGTCGGCTGAGGTCAACATGCCCAG
>CAYVVX010000925.1:1289-1773 GCA_964455315.1 uncultured Planctomycetales bacterium
CACCACACCGGCTGCCCGGATGTTTTGCGCCGGACTGACAAGCAGCACGCGCGTCGTATTCTGTCCATCCTGGATGAGAGGCACCAAAGCAGGTTCGGTCGGCTCCATGATCTGATCGACCAACGCGGGCCAGTCGGTCTGTGACGATGTGGCGGCTAACAGACGCCCATCCTCGAAGATTGCTGCCCCGCCGTCAAACAAGACCGGAATCCAACGCGCGGTATCCAGCGCCTCTTCCGGGCTGCGGCTGGCCGCCTCGGATGCAAACGAGGCCAGGATATGCTGGCGCTGGTCCAGTTGTTCGGACAGGGTGCTGGCTGCGCCGGAGACTACCTGCCGGTTGTGGTTGGCCAGCATGTCGCGCATTTCGTCCTGGTGCAGCGCCACGCCGCCGAACGCTACGATCACCAGCAGGATCAGCAGCGGCAGCACGATAAACACGAGCAGTTGCAGCGGCAGGCTAGTCAGACGGAGGTTCATGGGA
>CAYVVX010000926.1:0-1766 GCA_964455315.1 uncultured Planctomycetales bacterium
CCCGCTGGTCAGCAGGCCCGACCTGCAGGTCTACATTCCCGGCCGGGACCACGGCGCCGGCCAGACCAACCAGCATTTCCTGGTGGTGCCGACAGTGAAGGGCGCGTTCCTGGCCTTCTGGACCACCGCCACGAAGGAGAACGATCCCGACCAGCGCGTGGTCATGAGCCGCAGCGAGGATCGTGGAAAAACATGGACCTCGCCCCGCTGCCTGGCCGGAGCCGAGACGGGTGAGTCCGCGCGAATGGCGTCGTGGGGCTTCCCCTTCGTTGTGCCCCGCAGCGGGCGGGTGTACCTGTTCTGGAATCAGAACGTCGGCCTCACCGACGCCCGCGAGGACACCACCGGTGCGCTGGCCTACCGCTGGTCCGACGACGAGGGGGCGACCTGGTCCGACAACCACACGCTGACCATCCGCAAGAGCGCCATCTCCAACCCCGAGCCGAACTCCCCGCCCAACTGGGTCACCTACCAGTCACCCATCATCACCCCCGAGGGCGACGTGCTGGTCGGATTCACCCGCTGGGCCAGCACCCGCGTCCAGGCCGAAGGCGGCCTCTTCGACCGCGACTCCGAGCTGTGGTTCCTCCGCTTCGACAACATCCTGACCGAGCCCGACGGCGCGAAACTGAAGGTCACCACGCTGCCCGACGGTGAACACGGCGTGCGCGTGCCGCGACCCGACAAGCCGAACATCAGCGTGGCCCAGGAGCCCTCGCTCCAGCCGCTCTCCGGCGGCCGGCTGATCACCGTCATGCGCACCCGCACCGGCTTTGCGTACTTCTCCCTGTCGGCCGACGGCGGGCGCACCTGGGACCAGGCCCGCCCGCTGCGCTACCGACCGGGCGGCGATCCCATCCGCCAGCCACTGGCTTCCTGTCCCCTCTACCGGCTTCACGACGGGCGCTACCTGCTCGTCTTCCACAACAACAGCGGCGACGCCAACGGCGGACAGGGCGTGGCCGACTCCCGCCGCGTCCGGCGGCCTGTCTACCTGACCGTCGGCCGCGAAAACGGCGACCCGCACGACCCGATCACCTTCACCCCGCCGCAACTCCTGGCCGACAACGGCGGGACACCGGCGGGCGTGTCCGAGCACACCCAGATCGGCACGTACCCCAGCCTGTTCGAGTTCGACGGCAAGGTCTATTTCTGGTACCCGGATCGGAAGCATTATCTGCTGGGCAAGATCCTGGGCGAGGAACTGCTCGGGCAAGGTCAGTGAGATCGGGGACGAATCGGGACGTTCAGAACGGGGCAAGCTCGATATCGACACGATCTGTGGGCGCGGAGAGGGTCGGGACAAGAACACTCCACTTGTGCTCACGACCATCAATGCTTATCACCAATTGACCGGTGGACGAGGAAAGCACGACCGGCTCGGCGAAAAAGAGTCGATGAGGCCCCGCCTGGGCAACCTTGAGCCTTCGGCCATCCATATGCAACTCAATTTGGACGTGGGCAGAGTAGCTCGGCGAACAGGAGTGCAGGAACGGACTGATGCCGCTTGAGGACATAGAACGGCGCGCCTCCAAGTACGCCCTCATGCACGGTCTTGAGTTGGCCGACCGTCTGGGGCACGGAGTACATGGTACTGTTTTCTCCACCTCTCAGGCAAGCGCCGTGAAGATCCATCGTGAACGAGCAGCGTTTGAGCGGGAGCTGGCGTGCTATGAACGATTGAAGGATCTTCAGGTGGTCGAGCTTCGAGGACACCATGTTCCGCAGTTGATTGCCTGGGATGACAGTCTGTGGATCATCGAGAT
>CAYVVX010000927.1:0-323 GCA_964455315.1 uncultured Planctomycetales bacterium
CCATCGCGGAGAAAGTGCGTGCTCTTGACCGGCTGGTCCTTTATTTTAACGGTGAGGGATCACCCCACGGAACAGGCTCGATCCGCCTGGCGGACGGGGAGATCACCAGCCAGAAGCTGAACTCGTTTGTTTCGCGGCTGCCGACCAAGCAGGTGCTGCTGATCATCGACTCGGGCTACGGCGCCAAGTTCGTCGAGGCGCTGAGCGCCAGGAACGTGGTCGTGCTGACCTCGACCGACGATCAGGACGTTGCCTTCACGGCCGGGCTGCACGCATTCTGGGAAGCACTGACCCAGGCGGAGGCCGACACCGACACGAACGGC
>CAYVVX010000927.1:333-1764 GCA_964455315.1 uncultured Planctomycetales bacterium
CAAGGTCACGGTCAGCGAGGCGTTCTGGCACGCTTACCGCAAAATGCTGGAGGAGAACGAGCGCAAGCGACAATCGGCGCTGATCCGATGGCCGGACAAGGCCCAGGAGCTGGACGACTCGGGCTACGCCGCGCCGCAACTGGAAGCGCTCGGGGCCGCCAACGAGGACGACTTCGCGGTCAAGCTGCCGGCCAAGGTGACCCCTGAAGACTCATCGGCTCCATAGTGCACACATTGGCAACAGGCGCTGCCCGGAGGCGATTCATAGCCCATACTGGGGAACTTTCAGCGTCTCCCCGTCTCTGGTGGCGGAAAGGTGGTAGCCCGGAACGGTCATGTTCAGCGCGTCGATGACATCGACCGCTCGCGCATCGCGGAGACCTTGCCGATGTGATCGACCAGCGGCTGCACCCGCTTTTTTTCAGAAGCGCGGCCGGAGCTTATTGTGCAGGATGCCCCAGCGCGACCATAATCTGCAAACTCGCGGATCGAACGCCGCTGCGCGATGGCCTTTTCCACCGTCATACGGCCAGCCACGTTCGGCGACGGCAGTGTCCTGGATCTGCTATCGCGACCGCCCCCCCTCGCTGAAGTCCAGGTGACCGCCAACAAAGCAACAATCATGAGACAGCCGTGACAAGCGAGAGATGCCATAGCAGGTGCTCCGTGCGTGCAGACTCACTGCGATTGATCGCCTGGTTCATAGGTACCGGGAGCCAGCAATACGGCGATCCGGCGATCTTCCTGCGGGGCAAACACGGGGAAGAGACTGTCCGCGTTCTTCATCTGCGCGCCCATCGGTGTTGCTTCGAGGCTGTAGTGGCCTCGCAGCCACGCCCCCAGCTGCGTCTGGTCCGTACCGTCCAGCGAGATTTCGATGCGGTGCCGGCCCCGAGGTACGTCGATGAGGGCCCAGGCATCTCCGATCTCGTCCTTGCGGATGCGCAGATGGAACGCCACTTCGGTCGGCTTACCACCGACTTGGACCACAGGAACGGCCGGCTTGCCCTTCGCGGACCGAATCATGAGTTGAACCTGGCCGCCTTCCGCTTCTTCGGGCACCACCACGTCGCCTTCGATGCGCAGGACCCGCGTTGAGCGCAAAACGGCCAATCTGCCTCCAGGAAGTACCTTCATCGGAGACTCATCGTAACTGACCAACTCTCCGCCCTCGGGGACGTGCCAGCGCCGATCAGGTTTCACGCCTTCAAACTGCCGTGGCCGCGTGAGCACCTCCAGCAGGAGCACGGCGTAATCCTGCAGCGGGATTTCGACTGCCGAGCCGAACTTCGCAGGAGCCAGCGTCTTCCGGTAGGGATACACGATGTTGACGAATACATCGTCGGGCGCAGGCGTGAGGCCAATGGATTCGTCGATCGCCAGGCGGAACTGCCGCGGGTTGCCCTTGCTGCGCGGGCGGTAGCCGGGCAG
>CAYVVX010000928.1:0-1758 GCA_964455315.1 uncultured Planctomycetales bacterium
CCCGTACCGGCTGACCAGCAGGAGGCTGCCGGTGGTGGGGAAGGCCCTGGTGGCGACATCGGTGGCCGGTCCGACCGGTGTCACTGCGGCGCCCGCGTCGGAGGTGAGCAGGGGCACGGGCATGAGATCGGCCACGCCCATGTAGCGGTTCGCGCCGGGCTGACTGCCCAAGCCGTTGACAATTCCCTGGACATAGGCGTTGTTCTCGGCGATGTGGCGGACGGGCAGAGGAAGACCGCTGGCTTCGTCGGACGCGCGGCCGTAGTCGAGCAGGTCGTGGCAGAGGGCGAGACCGATCTGCGGGAACGCGGCGACAGTCGACCGGATGACGGACTCGAAGGCGAGCTGGCGGTTGATGGTGACATGCCAGTACAGGGCCCGGTCCGGGTCGGGCTCCTTGTGCCGCTGGATGCTGGTATGGCGCCAGTAGAAGCCGGCGGCCGGCGGGGCGACACCGCCAATGGCTTCGATGTCCGTCTTTTCCGGCGCGATGGCCCAGTGGGACAGGGCGTCGGTGGTCAGGTCGTAGTTGATGGTGGCGGTGGTGGCGGTCACGTCGATGCGGTCGACGGCGATATCCACGGGCCCGGCGCCGGCGGTGCCCAGGTCCAGCACGGTCTTGCGCTTCAGGGCGATCACCTTGGGCGCATCGGGAGCCCGGGGATCGAACATGGCATCCCAGAGGGCAGTCTGGGCGCTGGTCACGACGCGCGGATCCGCGGTCGTGCCATCGAACGGCAGGCTGGCGGGCGCAGCACCGTGCTGATCGGCACTCCTCGACGCGACCACGATGCGGGCTCCGGCCGCGAGGGAGCCGCCGTTCAGGGTGCCCAGCGGGACGGTGTATTCATTATCCGCCGTCGAGGTCACCACCAGGTCAAAACCGGTCAGGTCCAGCGCGACGGTGTACGGGTTGTACAACTCGACGGCCAGGATGGACGCCGCCTTGGCGCTGTCGGAATCGGGATTGATGTCCACCACGCCGAGGCCGACGTCCACGTACTCCACCGCCGCCTTGGCGTAGACCTCGGTGATGAAGGGCTGCTTCTCGAAGCCGATCACGGTGATGGTGTCGCTGCCCTTCAGGTGGGTCACGCCGAGCGTCAGGCGCGAGGGGACCTGGTCGCTGTCGGCGAAGTCGATGGTGTTCACGGCGAGCTGCATGGCTTCGCGTAACTGCTCGAAGAGTTCGTTGGCCGTCAACGTCGGGTCGGTAACGCCCTTGCTGCTGCCCGGCACGCTGGTGTACTGGATCATGGCCAGGTAGTAGGCGGTCAACTGCATGGCCCGGCGGAGAGAGGCTTCGGCGTTGCCGTTGGTCGCCGGGTCCACCAGCACGTCGCGCAGGCTGAACTGCGTGGACAGCCCGGTGCTGTTGAACGCCACGTTGTTCGTGAACGGGATGACGCCGTAGAAGCGTGCGTCGGGGACACCGCCGGCGGTGGGATGAATGAGATTGTAGAGCCGCACGCCGCTGTAGGTGACCGGCGCCGTGATCACGAAGTTCTGCAGCCGGTCCTCCCCGCGGATCGGGCGGAGCAGGTCGTCGCTGACCTCCATCGAGAGGATGTGCCGGCGGTCGTAGGTGTCGCTGTTGGCGGCATAGGCCCCTTCCTGCCGGCCGGCACCGGGGGTGAACTTGCTCTGCCACCAGGCGTCGTCGCCGCTGACGGCGCCGTCGACCGGCCACCAGTGCGGCGGGGTGGGCTGGAAGCCGAGGGTGTAGGGCAGCAGTTTGTCGATCGAGTTCGGGTCGGT
>CAYVVX010000929.1:0-1753 GCA_964455315.1 uncultured Planctomycetales bacterium
ATTGGGAATCGATGGGGAAACGATTCGCGGGTCGTGAGGCGGGAAATTACGGCTGGAAGCAGGCCGGGTTCGCGGGAAGATCCTCCCCGCTGGTGCAACGCTGGAAAACGGCGAAATCTGCTTGATCATTGTCGCCGTCGAGATCGAAGTCGGTATCGAGGCACAGGGGATCGGTGAGCGGCACCGCAGGACGGCCCGCGCAGTCGCGTTGATGATCCAGGTCGGCCGCATCGACATCCCCGTCGCGATCGAAGTCCGGCGGGATCAGAGGCGGGCAGCCATCCGCATCCACCGTCGCGTAGGGCACCGTCTGCGGGCAGAGGTCGCAGGCATCGCCGACGCCGTCGTCGTCAGCATCGGCCTGATCGGCGTTCCCCTCAGAGGGGCAGTTGTCGCACGGATTGCGGACCCCGTCACCGTCGCCGTCACCGAGATCCGCACCGACCGAGATGCGCGGCGTGTCGATCAGCAGAGGCAGCAACGCCCCGCCGCCCGCGAGCGAAAGCCGCGTCACCGGATCGTTGCTTCGGAAGAACACCCGCGACCGGCCCTGCGTCGGCAAGGCCGTGAAGGTCAGCACCACCAGGTCCGCGTCGGCCGCGGTGGGTTGCTGTCCGATGAACACGTTGACGCCCGCCGCAGCGTCGATCGTCCCGTTCTGAGCGGTGATCGGGAAGATGACCGGCAGGCCGAACGGTGCGGGCAGAATGTACGTCCCGCTGACAAATCCCAGGACCTGCGGGTCAAAACCCATGAAAGCCTGATAACCGCTGGCCGGCAGAGGCAGGTCGGCCATGGAAAGGATCACAGTGATCGGCTCGCCGGGCAGGGAGCACGTATCGGAGGGATCGGCCAGCCGCAGGCGCAGAGTCTGGGCGGCGGCCTCGGGCCCGGTGGCCGCAAGGACGGCATAAACAGCCAATCCTGCCAGAAAACCGTGTCTCACACCTCACGCCCCCCGGGGATGGGCACCAGCCGGCATGTCGCGGCGAGGTGCCCTCGCCGACCCATCGCAACATTATAACAGAAAAAAGGGGAGAGCGGACCCGCTCGTGGCGGGCACCGCTCCCCCTGGATCGCCGATGATCATCGCGCCGGCGGCGGCCCTTCGCGGCCGTACCCTGATAGGCACAGGCCGCGAAACCCGCCACCGGCGGATACCCGGTTGCTTAACCGGCTACCGCTGCCCGCTGAGCCAGGCGGCGATGTCCTGCTGATCCAGCCAGCCGTCACCGTTGATGTCCCCGGCCGTGAGGTCGGCGAGGTTGCGACGGTTGAGCTCGTCCACGGAGATCCGGGTGACCGGTCCGTCCTGGGCGGCCACGGGCTGGAACAGGCTCTTCTTGACCACATTCAGGTCCACGATGTTGATCACGCCGTCGCCGTTGACGTCGGCGACGGCGTTGGCCGGGGTCAGCGGCTTGAACATCTGGGCCTTGACCAGGTTCATGTCCTCGATGTTGACCACGCCGTCACCGTTGACATCGGCGGGGTCGGTGGGGATGGCCAGCAGCGGCTCAGGCCCCAGCGGAGCACTACAGCAGTTGGCCTCGTGGGTCTTGAGGAAATTGTTCTGGATGAAGCTGAAGTCAGCCGTGCCCACGATCTGGTCACCGCTGATGTCCGCGTGCGGATGCGGTGTGGCGCAGGTGGTGTTCGGCGTGCCGTAGTTCATGTTGTACTGACCGGCGAAGACACCAAAGTCCAGAATATCGATGTAGAAATCGTCATTCAGGTTGCCGCCGCGGAGTTC
>CAYVVX010000930.1:0-1752 GCA_964455315.1 uncultured Planctomycetales bacterium
GGGATCACCGGAGTGGATGTGCGTCGCGTGCAGCAGCGCCCAGGGCCACGACGCAGCGGAACAGAAGAAGCGATAGATGCCCGGACGCCGTTGCTCGGCGGCGTCAAAAATGTCCATAATTCTGCGAAGCTGCACGTCGATGGCGTCCCAGCCGTTGGCCAGGCACCGGTGGTCGAGAGCGTGGTCAACCTGGTAATTGTTGTTGTCGAACATCACGCCGCCCAGATCGTAACGCTTCTGGGCTTCGAGCACGAAGTCGCGCAGGCGGTCGCCGTACGTGCTGGCCAGCGACTGCGCCGGGCTCTTCGGCCAGCGGTTCTCCCACATGCCGCGGTGGAGCGGTTTGCCTTTCGCATCGCGTGCCGCCCATTCTTCGGTTTCGCGGACGAACACGCAGCCGACGGCGTCGAACCACAGCGACAGGTCCATATCGCGCGCCTTCGCGGCCTTCACCAGCGGGAGCAGCCCTTCCGGCAGTCGCTCCGGCTGCGTCACGCCGCGGTCCCATGTCCCGTCGTCGGCGTTGGACAGCGCAGGCAGCCGTCGACTGTAGGGGTGGTCCGGCCACTGCCAGCCGGCATCGAAATGCAGCAGGTCGGTCCCGACGTAGGCCATGTCATCCACGATCTCGAGGATGCGGTCGGCACGGGCCTCCCGCAGCCAGGGTCCCCAGGTGGTGAACTTGATGGGGCAGGGGACCTGCGGGTTCACCCGAGCGGCCACGTGCTTGAAGAACGCGTGGCGCGCGGCTTCCAGCGGATCGGTGTCAAACGTCTTTTTGAAGAAGAGGATCGACCCCGCCGCGATTTCCTGCGATGCGCCCGGCGCCAGTTGATAGCCCGGACGATAGCCCACGCAGATCGCTTCATTCTCGATGGCGACCTCCGTCCGCGGCCACTCGAGCGTCAGCAGGTATCCACTGTCTTTGCCCAGCACGACCGCGGGCTGACCGAGTGCACTTTTCTTCGGCCAGATCAGCGTGTCCTGCGCGGGCTCGAGCGACCACTGCCGGACCCCCGCGATGTAGGCCGGCTTGCTCCTGGCCTTGCAGGTGATCGTTTTTCGCAAGACGGGGGCATCCGAATCCATTTGATACCGAACGCTCACCTCGACCAGCTCGTTGTGGAATTTCAGCGTCGCAGCAGTGTTGTCTGGCGCGAGTTGCATCTGACTGAACGTGAAATCCTCCTGCGGGGTGAAACGGACCTGCAAGGCCGGATCGTGGATGGCCTCGGCCGGGACGGCAAACAGTGATACTTGCTGATCATGCTTGAAATCATGGATGCTGCCCGTGTCACGGCACTCGATCCGGGTGAGATGCGGGCCGGCGGGGGACTCCTCGAACACCACCGACAGGTGCTCATTGCGGAGCGTGACCTCGGCCAAGGCTGCACTGTGCAGCAGACCTGCTATTGCCAGGACAACCCGGTAAGTCTTCATCTTTCTTCTCCACCGCTCTATCCGCGAACTCTCCCGCCGCAGGTGACCAATATGCCCAGGGCTTGTGACATCTGGGCTTTCAAACGGTCTGCGGCCGGTTGAGTCCGGCGTGCCCTTTCGCGTCCGATGCTGCTTCAGCGCGGGAAGCAAGCGGAAGTTGCAGTGTGAAGCAACTGCCCTCACCCGGCTTTGAACGGACGAGCAAGCGGCCGCCGTGCTGTTCAGCGATCGATTTGGCCATGCTCAGACCCAAGCCATTCCCATCGGCTTTGGTGGTAAAGAACGGCAGGAACACCCGCTCGAGCAGCGCCC
>CAYVVX010000931.1:0-1744 GCA_964455315.1 uncultured Planctomycetales bacterium
GAAACCCACCGCGGTGCCCGGGATTCGAACCCGTCGATCGCCAGCGAGGTGGACACGGGACCAGGGCCCGCCTCGCCCGACGCACCGCATAATTGCCCCGGCGTCGTTTCAGCACCGGGGCACACGCCCCCAACGCAGGGGCCCCACCGCCCGGCGTCCTGCAAGGTTGCCGGGCATGCTTTCCGCGGTCACGCGCCGCGGTGAGAAGAAGTTCTGCCGAATGCGCGATACAGCGCATCCCACTGCTGACGGAGGTTCGGGCGGGCTTCCGCGTCCGCACGGGCCGCCACCAGGAACCGGTAATGCTCCGGGTCGTACACGCCGCGGCCGTCCCGCCACCGCTTGCACACCCGGCAGAACCGCTCGACCTCGCCCGCGATCCGCTCGTCACGCGTCGCCACCACAAAACCTCCGACCAGGCCGGGACGCGGGAGCCGCCGGCCCGGCCGGAGGCGCGCCACGCCCGTCAACGGACGATCCACCAGCCCAGGATCACGCCCCACGTCACCGCCGCCGTGACCATCACGAACGCCACCACCCAGGCCATCGGGCCGGTCACCGGCTCGCCATCGCCATCGTCGTCATCGTCGTGGAAGGGATGCGCTTCGCCGCGTCCGCGCCAGGCCGGATCGGTCGCCACCAGCGGCAGGTCGATGTCGCGCAGGTCGATGAGCCCGCCGGGCTCCGCCTGCGGCGCGTAGGCGCTCATCGCGGGTCGCCGCACCGAGCCGAACGCTGCCCGATCTCCGCCCGGTCCGCCCGCCCGGCCGCCATCCGCTCCAGCAGATCGATCGCCTCCGGGCTCAGCATGGCCTCGCGCTGATCCCGCAGCCGCCAGCTCGCCCCCGTCTCCCGGCAATCGCGCACGTGCCGCGTCGCCTCCGCCAGCAGTTCGTGGCCCAGCACCAGGTCCGACTCCAGCAGCAGGGCCACCTTGCACAGCGCGTCGTGCAGCGCATCCCGGGCCTTGGTCGGCGCCACGCCCAGAATCTGCCCTATGCGCTTGCAATCGCGGATCTGCAGCACCCGAACCCTCCGCTTTAACCACCGTGGGGGGGTGGGGGTTAAAAAACACGTGTGCTTTCGTCACCGCCTCGACGGTGGTTAAATCCGCTCGCTCCGTCACGTCCATGCGCATCCCTGCACCTCGTTACGTTGCCATTCGGGGCCCACCGGGTCGGGCTCGTTTGGCGCGGGTCCGAGCCCGGGGGCCGGAGGGGAAAGAAGCCGTTCAGGAAAGAGCCGACCGTCGCCGGCGTCGTTTCAATGCGTGTCGTCTGTGCCGGGCACCCTGCAGCACCGCCGCGGCCGGCTCGCTGAGCTCCAGATACCCGCCGCAGCTCGTGCAGCGCGGCCGGGCCCGGCGGCAGAAGTTCGACAACGTCTCCATCTGCACGCGTTCGCAGTCCGGACACACCGCCGGCCCGCTCAGATGCTCGAGATGCTGACCTGCTCCCATGCGTCACCCTGTACGTCGCCACCAAGGCCCTCAGCCATCAGCCCGCCTGGGCCAGCGACTGCAACGTCTCCGGGTCGATCCCGTGCCCCTCCCGCAACGCCTTCTCGACCAGGTAGGCCACCTGATCGCCCAGCTTGCGGCGCTCGAGGTCGGCCAGCAGCTTCAGGGCCGCGTGGGCCTCGCCGCTGATGTAGACCACCTTGCTGTCCGATGGACGTTCGCTCATAAGGGCAAGTATACCTTATAAGTACCTAGAGTCAAACGCAAGAGTACCTAAAAGGTATA
>CAYVVX010000932.1:0-1738 GCA_964455315.1 uncultured Planctomycetales bacterium
GCATTGCTCAACCTGGTCAGCAATGCCGTGAAGTATACGCCCTCCGGCGGACGGGTCACGGTGCGCAGCGGCGCGGAGCCCGACGGGACGCATCTGGTGGTGCAGGTGATCGACAATGGCATGGGCATCCGGACCCAGGATCTGTCCCGGGTGTTCGACAAGTTTTTCCGAACCGCCGACGGGAAGACTGCCGCCAAGGGTACCGGGCTGGGGCTCAACCTGGTCAAGAACATCATCGAAACCGTGCATCGCGGAACGATCGCGATTGCCAGCGAACATGGCGCCGGAACCGAGGTTTCGCTCCGGCTTCCGGTGCTGATGGACCTATCGGAGACAGGAGCATGAACGATCAGAAGACCATCCTGGTGGCTGATGATGAGACCCACATCCTCAACGTGGTCTCGATCAAGCTGCGCAACGCGGGGTTCCATGTGATCACCGCGGAGGACGGCGCCGACGCTTACGAACTGGCCCGAATCCACTGCCCCGATCTGATCATCGCGGACTACCAGATGCCGCTGATGAGCGGGGTGGAACTGTGCAGCCGTCTGCGCTGTGATCCGGCCACCCGCGAGATCCCGGCCATGCTGCTGACCGCCCGCGGCTTCGCCGTCTCGCGCGAGGATCAGGCCAGCGGCAACATCCGCCGGGTGATCGCCAAGCCGTTCAGCCCCCGTAAGGTGCTGGCCTGCGTGCAGGAACTGCTCGCAGGCATTGAACCGGAGCCCGCCGGCACCGCGGGCGCGTCAGGAGGCGTGTCATCAGCGTAGTCGCGGCCGAGGCCGGGCAGATGTTGAGCACGGCGTTCCAGCAATGGACCGAGCCATGGTCGCGGCTCGGGCTGTACCTGACGTTATGGGACGAGCGGGGTGATCTCACCGAACAGACCGGCGACGCTGCGGCGTTCTGGTCGACATTGATTCAGCATTCCAAGCACTGCTGGCGGCGACTCCGCCAGGTAGCCAGGGCGGCGATGGACGGGAACACCCTGATCGAGCCGCTGGACCCGGACGGCTTCGCCTGGTGCATGGCGGTTCCGCTGACCCATCGGGAGCGCATCGTTGGCGCGGTGGTGGGCATGGGCTTGAGCCGGGAGTCCGTCGATCAGGAGGCCATCTCCCGCTTCTGCTCCATCCACGCCCTGGATCGGCTGGTCTTCGAGCGCCTCTCCGCGGGCCTTCAGCGCCACGATGAGCAGAACCTGCGGCTCTACTCCCAGATTCTCAGCGAACAGATCGAAGCACTGGCCGAATCCACGCTCGCCCGACGCGACATCCATGACCTGTCGTCGCAACTGGCCCAGTCATACGAGGAACTGAACCTCATCTACCGGGTCAGCAGCGGGCTGAGTGTCGCCCGGCACCCCGCGGAGCACCTGGAGGACATGTGCCGCGACCTGGTCAACGCGACCGTGGTGGAAAGCTTTGTCGCCCTGCTGGAGGCGGGCCCGGAGCAGGGCGGCGAGCCCATCCAGGTCCGGGTGGGTGAGCTTCACGCCTCGCGCGAGGAGGTATTGCGGCTCTATCGCCAGGTCAGCCGGCTGGACAATGCGGATCGGGCCCCGCTGATCGTCAACAACGCCGGCGGCAATCCCGAGTATGCATGGGCCGCTTCCTGGCTCCAGCGGTTCGTCTTCTTCCGGCTGACGCGCGGCGGGCATGATTTCGGCGGCATCCTGGCCATCAACCGAAGTGACCGGGAGGCCTTCGGTTCGGTGGAAATCCAGTTGATCAACGCG
>CAYVVX010000933.1:0-1732 GCA_964455315.1 uncultured Planctomycetales bacterium
CGCTTCATGGTCTGGATCCAGCGCCGCGGCAGGCCGTCCGTGCCGCGGTCGTAGAACATGGGCACCACTTCCTTTTCCAGAAGCTCATAGAAGCTCTCGGCCTCCATGAAGTCCTGGTAGTCCTGGTTGCCGTAGATCCGGCGGTCGCCGATGGCCCAGCCGTTGGTGCCGTCGTACGCCTCGGGCCACCAGCCGTCGAGCACGGAGAGGTTGATGCCGCCGTTGGGGGGAACCTTCATGCCGCTGGTGCCGGAGGCCTCGTGCAGCTTGGTGGGCGTGTTGGTCCAGACGTCGACGCCCTCGATGAGCAGTCGGGCGACGGACATGTCGTAATCCTCGATGAACACGATGCGGTTGCGGACCTGGGACTGCTTGCTGAACTGGACCAGGGCCTTGATCAGCTCCTTGCCGGACTCGTCCTTGGGATGAGCCTTGCCGGCGATGACCAACTGCACGGGGCGGTGCGGATTGGTCAGGATGCGGGTCAGCCTCTCCATGTCCTTCATCATCAGCGTGGCCCGCTTGTAGGTGGCGAAGCGGCGGGCGAAGCCGAGGGTCAGCGCTTCCGGATCGAGCACCTCGTCGGCGGCGTCCACCTCGGCCGGCGGGGCGCCGCGGGCGATGAGCTGGCTCTTGAGCCGGCGCCGGGCGAATGCCACCAGCCGCTCGCGCAGCCGCTCGTGGGAGCGCCACAACTCCGCGTCGGGGATCAGGTCGATGCGCTGCCAGACGGCCTGGTTGAGCGGATCCTCGGCCCACTGCGGGCCCAGGTACTGGTCGAACAGGTGGGCCACGTCGCGCGACAGCCAACTGCGGATGTGCACGCCGTTGGTGATCGCGGTGATGGGCACCTCGTTGACCGGCACGCCGGGATAGACGCTGGCGAACATCTTCCGCGAGACTTCGCCGTGAAGCTGGCTCACGCCGTTGCTCAGATGGCTCAGCCGCAAGGCCAGCACGGCCATGCAGAAGGGCTCGTTGGTATCCGCGGGGTTCATCCGCCCGAGTTCGAGCAGGGTCGACTCCGACACGCCCAGGGCCTGGCAGTAACTGCCCATGTAGCGGGTGACGAGCTGCTTCGGAAAGGTGTCGATGCCGGCGGGCACCGGCGTGTGGGTGGTGAACACGGTGCCGCTGGCGACCACCTCGCGGGCTTCCTCGAAGGAGAGCCTGTCCTCCTGCTGGCGGTGCTGGATGCGCTCGAGGGCCAGAAACGCGGAGTGTCCCTCGTTCATGTGGCACACGGTCGGATCGATGCCCAGCGCGTACAGCGCCCGGATGCCGCCGATGCCGAGCACGATCTCCTGGCGGATGCGCATCTCCTGGTCGCCGCCGTACAGCCGGGCGGTGATCTCGCGGTCCTCCGGGCGATTCTGCGGCAGGTTGGTGTCCAGCAGGTAGAGGGTCACCCGCCCGACCATCACCTTCCACACCTGGGCGACGACGTTGTGCCCGCCGATGTCCATCGAGACGGTCAACTGCCCGCCGTCCGGCTGGCGCACCGGGGCGACCGGAATGGTCGAGAAATCCAGGTCGGGATAGTCCTCGAACTGGTAGCCGTCGTTGGTCAGGTACTGGTGGAAGTAGCCCTGGCGGTAGAGCAGCCCCACGCCGACCAGCGGCAGGCCCAGGTCGCTGGCGCTCTTGAGGTGGTCCCCGGCCAGGACGCCGAGGCCGCCGGCGTAGATCGGCAGGCACTCGTGCAGGCCGAACTCGGCGGAGAAGTAGGCGA
>CAYVVX010000934.1:0-1731 GCA_964455315.1 uncultured Planctomycetales bacterium
GAGGATCGCGAGACGCGGGGCTGATCGAGCCGGCAAGCCCGCGGTGACGTGCGACGGCAGCCCGATCGGCCAGGGCTGCCGTCGCGCCACGCGGCGGGGTGCTGCCCGATCGCGGTGACGGGGGACGGAACGTGGAGACGCGTGAGGTATTCTGGGCGCTCGGCGCGACGGAAATCCTGCTCTTCTATGCCGTAGGAGCGCTGGCGATCACGGTGTTCCTCTACGGCATCTACCGCCATTCCGCCAAGTACCGCCGCGGCCGGGCCCTGGCCGTCCCGGTCGACATCGCCGCGGGCCTGCGGCGCATGCTCGCCGACATCGCCACGCATCGCACCGTGCGGCGGCGCGACCGCTACGCAGGCCTGGCCCATGCGGGAATCTTCGCGGGCTACCTGCTCGCCTTCATCGGCACGACGCTGATCTTCATCGATGTGGACATCTTCCGGCCGTTGTTCGGAACGAGCTTCTGGAAGGGGGATTTCTATCTCATCTCCAGCCTGCTGATGGATCTGGGGCACCTGGCTCTGATCGTCGGTCTCATCTACATGATGGTGCGGCGGGCGGCGTTCCACCTGCCCAAGCTGGATTATCGGCGCCGCTACCGGGGCGAAGCTGCGCTGCGGCCGGCAGCGGCGGGATGGCGACGGGAGGACTGGATATTCGTCTCCTTCCTGCTCGTCGTCGAGATCACCGGCTTCTACCAGGAAGGTGTCCGTCTCCTGATGGACCAGCCGGGCTGGGCCGCCTGGGAGCCGGTCGGCAATGCCGTGGCGCGGCTCCTGAGCGACCTCGGCATGGACGCCGAGACCGCTGCGTATAGCCGTGCGCAGAACTGGTGGATCCACGGGCTTCTCGCCCTCGGCTTCACGGCCGCGATCCCCTGGTACAAGGCCAAGCACATGATCGCGGTGGTCGGGTCGCTGTCGCTGCGCGACAAGCGAGCTCTGGCACGGCTCCCCAGGGAGAGCGAGAATGCGACGGGGGTCGGCGTCGCCGCACTGTCCGACTTCTCCTGGAAGGACATGCTTCATTTCGACGCCTGCACACGCTGCGGGCGGTGTCACGAAGCGTGCCCGGCGCGCATGGCCGGTTACCCGCTGAGCCCACGAGATCTGATCCTCGATCTGCGCAGCTACAACGACCGCCGCCAGGGAATCGATGACGGCGGCGAAACCTTGATCGGCGACATCATCGCACCGGAAACGCTATGGGCCTGTCGAAGCTGCGGGGCCTGCCAGGAGATCTGTCCGGTAGGCATCGAGCATCCGCCGCTCATCGTCCAGATGCGCCGCCAGCTGGTTGCGCAAGGAAACATGGACCCGCTGCTGCGAGCCACGCTCGGCACCATCGCCGACACCGGCAACAGCTTCGGCGAGAATGCACGCAAGCGCCCGGCCTGGACGCGCGAACTCGAGTTCGAGGTCAAGGACATTCGCAGCGAGCCGGCCGAGAATCTCTGGTTCGTCGGCGACTATGCCTCCTTCGATCCGCGGAACCAGAAGGTCAGCCAGACCGTGGCGCGGCTGCTCAAGGCCGCCCGGCTCGACTATGCCCTGCTCCATGAAGCGGAGTGGACTGCGGGAAACGATGTCCGTCGGGTGGGCGAGGAGGGGCTGTACGAAAACCTCGTAGAGCACAACCTGGCGGAAATGTCGGCCGCCAGGCACTTCGATCGAATCATCACCACCGATCCGCACAGCTACAACACGCTGCGCAACGAGTATCCCGAGT
>CAYVVX010000935.1:0-1729 GCA_964455315.1 uncultured Planctomycetales bacterium
CCCTGGCCGCCAGCGCCGGCGATACGATCACAATTGATGTGACGACAGAAGTCGCCGAGCTGGCCCTTGTAGTCGTCGTGACCAACGCGCAAGGCTCGGTTATCGTGCAGGACCTGGACCGCGCCACGCCCACGACCGCCAGCATCGCGGACATTGAGGTGCCCGTCTCCGGCACCTACTACATCTGGGTCATGCGTGGCTCCGGTGCCGAAGGCAATGCCAGCGGCGATTTCACCCTCCAGTTGAGCGGGATTCAGCAGGTCGGCGGCCAGACGGTCACGCTGGGCAGCGGCGGCATTGTGGTGGAGCTGGGCTGGAACGCCGCCGTTGACCTCAACCTGGAAGTGCGCGATCCGGTGGGCGGCACGGCCCACCGCTTCCGGCCCGGCACGCCCAGCGGTGGAGTGCTGGACGCGGACATCAACGCCAACTGCGATGCGGCAACCGCCACCAACCCAACCGAGACCATCGCCTGGCCAGCAGGCACGGTGCCCGCTGGCAGCTACGAGATCATCACCTACTACTCCAGCGTATGCAGCACCGGCGGGCCGCAGCTTTTCACCCTCAGCACCACCGTCAACGGTGAAACGGCCCAGACTCTGACCGGCACGCTCAACCCCGGCCAGGAGTACCTGGCCCGCCTGGAGCTGGATACCAACGGCGAATGGACGCTGGTCAATGGCGGCGTCAACGCCGGGCTGGACCTGGCCGCCTACGCCGCCGAGATCGGCACCGCCGACCCCATTGCCGTGGGCAGCACAGTCTCCGGCATCGTCACCAACCGGGTGCCCGTCCAGGCTTACTCGTTCAATGGCAGCGCGGGCACGTCCATCACGGTGGACATGCGCGCCCAGTCTGGCAGTCTCGACCCGTTCCTGATCCTGCTCGGCCCGGACAACACTCCGCTCGACAGCAACGACGATTTTTCAGACTCGGCAGATGCGCGCATCAGCCGCAACCTGGTCGTGGAAGGCACCTACACCGTGCTCGCGGCGCGCTACGGCCTGGGCATCGGCGGCACCGAAGGCGAGTTCACGCTCACCCTCACCGCCGCAGAGCCAGCCGAGGACGCCGGGACGATCACCCCCGAAGCGACGGCGACGGTGGAAGGTGGGCTGCCCAGCGGCGCCGTCGAAGTTAAGCTGGAGTGGGCGACCAACGCCGACATGCAACTCCTCGTGCGCGACCCGAACGGCGATTCGGTGTATGACGACATCCCGGTCGTGCAGAGCGGCGGCATCCTGGAGATGGACGGCAACGTCGGCTGTCTTGAGCCGACTACTTCGCCCGTATCGTACATCTACTGGCCGCCCAACCGCCTGCTGCCGGGTGTGTATGAGATCGAAGTCTGGTACCAGAACACCTGCGACGATACCACGCCGGTCAACTTCGGCCTGAGCGTCAATGTCCAGGGCCAGTCGGTAATCAATACGTCGCAGCCCGCCAGCCCAGACTCGCGCTACGTGATCACTTTCACCGTCGCGCCCGATGGCACAGTAGTCGCCGGGCCGGGCGGGTTCTTCTCAATGGCCAACGCCAGCACGCTCAACTACCAGACCGCCCTGGCCAGCGCCACGCCTCTCGCCTACGGCCAGACGGTATCGGGCAGCATCACCGACCAGCGGCGCTTCGTCCTCTACTCCTTCGAGGGGCAGCAGGGCGACATCGTGACCATCGGCATGAATGCCACCGGCGGCACGCTCGACACGGCGCTGTACCTGATCTCGCC
>CAYVVX010000936.1:0-1713 GCA_964455315.1 uncultured Planctomycetales bacterium
GGCCAGCGATGCATAGGCCGGTCCCAGCAGCAGGTTGCGGCGCACCTCGGCCCCGTCGGGCAGGGCCCGGATCAGGTGGTGCGTGGAGGTGGTGGTGTCGAGATCCTTCAGTCCGATGGCCGGAAGCACAATCTCCGCGGTCAGCCCGGCGACGCCGACCAGCACGTTGTCGACCAGCTTCGCCGGCGCGGTCTCGACCACATAGGTGCCGCCGATCAGGATGTTGCCGCGCACCACGGTATCGGCGGCGTCGGTGCGCAGGGCGTACTGACCCTCGTCGCGCATGGACATGTTGTGCACGTAGTTGTTCTCGATGGTGATGCCGGACGCGGTGGGCCTGAACACGTTGATCGCCGCCGCCGGGCCGGCCAGCAGATTGTCCCGCAGCAGCACCTGGGGACATTCCAGGCGGATACCGGCGTCGAGACGGTTGCCCAGGACGGTCTTGACGCCGGTGCCCACGCCGCTGAAGACCAGCGTGGTTCCGCCGGCGGTGGACTCGAAGCGGCAGTCGACAATCTCGGCCGAGCCATGCGCGGAGAAAAACTCCCCGCGGACCGGCCCGCACGCCTCGAAGCGGCAGTTCCGCAGCGACAGATCGCCGTCATCACTGGTCAGCGGGATGAGCAGCGACGGATCGGCCCGGTCGGCGGAGTTGATCGGGCCCAGCCGGCGGAAGATGGTGTGCCGCGCGACCAGCGAGGCGCAGGAAAACGGGGCCCCGACGATGGCACCGGCCGGCCGGCCGGCCGGCGACACCACCACCACCGGGTCGCTGGCCGTGCCCTCCAGCAGCAGGCGGGCGCAGCGGGCGCCGCCGGGACCGGTGACATCCGTGCCCGCGCTGCTCAGGTGGATGACCGGTCCGGCCGAACCCATGTCACCCGCGTCGAGCCGGATCACGGTGCCGGGGTGGACGCGCACGGTACAGCCGGCGATGGTCACCGCGGTGTCGAGCTCGATCACTCCGCCCCACTCGGCGTCCTGGCGGACGAAGCGCGGGGCGGGCTCGGCACCGGCCAACGGGGGCATCAGTAGGATCGCGAGGATGCAGGCCGGCAGTGCCAGCCGCCGACAGGTGCGATGGTGGTGATGTCGCGGCATGGCGGGCCCCCGTGGTCGAAAGATGATGTCCATGGCGGCAAAGATAGCGCGTGGAGACCGGGGTTGGCAAGCCGGCCCGGTACTCATCCGCGCAAGGCAAGCGCGTGCCGCTGCAGGTGGTCGAGGAACCGCGAACGGAAATCCTGCACGTCGTTCTCGGTCAGCGTCCGATCCGGCGCCGCGATGGTCGCCCGGAAGGTGAAGCTGCGCTGTCCGGCCGATACTGAGCCGCCCTCGTAGCTGCCTTGAAACCAGAGTGGCCGATGCAGCAGCGGATGATCGAACGTCGCCAGGTCCGCCTCGATCTCCTTGTAGCGCCGCGCCGCCGAGGTCATCACAGAGAAGTCCAGTTCCACTCGCGGATGGGTCGGCGGCGGGGCGAGCTTCTTCGGCTCCACCGCCCGTCCGGCCAGCGCGGTCAGGTCCACCTCCGCCAGCGCGATCGACCAGGCCGCCAGGTGCTCATCGATGGCCCGCTTGCACGCGGCGGGCACGACCGTCAATCGTCCGATGCGCTCCCCGTCCAGCAGGATGTCCGCCGTCTTCTGGTCATGCTGCCAGGGCGGAGACGCCGACGTGCCGAAGATGGATGTACCGTCTGTACGCCTG
>CAYVVX010000937.1:0-1697 GCA_964455315.1 uncultured Planctomycetales bacterium
GGCAAGACCGGCAGCCCGGCAACGCTCAAACCGCGCGGCGTGCCGTTCATCGACGACGTGCCGGTGCCCGGCGGTTTCACGCTGGTGGACAAGCAGACGCTCAAGTACGAGTCCGCCGGCGTGCGTCTGGCCTGGCAGGAGTACCGCGGCGGGTCCGAGCGACACGCGGTCCGCAGGTTCTACCGGGAACAGATGCCCAGCTATGGATGGAACCTGATCAACGACCAGGAGTTCAAGGAAACCATCACCATTCGGTTCACCAAGAAGGACGAGGAGTGCACCGTGTCCATCAGCCCGTCCGGCATGTTCGGGCAGACCTCGGTGGAGGTGAAGCTCTGTCCCATTCAACGCACCCCCCTGGAGCCGCCTAAGCGACCGCTGCCATGAAGCAAAGCCGACGCCAAGAACTCAAGACCAACGATCTGAGTGTTTACCTCCAGCAGACCTGGGAGAGCATCCAGCGCAACGCCACCTATCTCATCGGCGGACTGGTTGTCGTCGTCCTGCTGGTCGTGGTGGTGATGTACAACCGCCGGACCAGCGCCCAGGCCGGCGAAAGCGCCTGGGTCACCCTGCTGAGCCTCCAGCAGAGGAGCGCGGCCGACCCCACCAGGGAACTGGTCGCGGACATCGAGACCGCGCTGGACGCCTTCGGCGACCGGGACGACGTCGGCCCGCGGCTGCGGGCGCTGCACGGCCAGATGAGCCTGCGGCTGGCGGTGAGCATGGGCCCCACCGGCGACGCCAAGGAGCGGCTTGAACTGCTCAAGGCCGCCCAGTCCGAACTGGAGGGGGTCATCGAGCGCAACAGTTCCGACGCGGTGCTGGTCAGCGGCGCCCGGATGGGCCTGGCGGCGGTCTACGAGAGCCTGGCGCTGATCGGCGAGGATGCCAAGGGCGTGGACAAGGCCCGCGAACTGTACCAGAAGGTCATCGACACCAGGGATCAACCCTACACCGAGGTCGCTACGCGCTTGCAGGGTGTGCTGGACGAGCCGCTCAAGCCGATCGGGCTGGTCACCACCCGCCCGGCGTCGGCGACCCAGCCGGCCAGCATGCCGGCCTCACTGGTCGAGGCACCGCCCGCCCCGGAAGTGACCGTGCCGGTGGAGCTGCCCGTGGCGGAACCGCCTGCTGAGGAAACCCCGGCCGAGCCTGCTCCGGCGGAAGAATCCCCTGCTGAGCCCGAGCCTGCCCCCGAGACGTCGGCCCCGCCCGAGCCCGCCCCCGATGAGCCGCCGGCGGCGGACAGTGCCTCGCCCGCGGACGAACCGTCAGCGCCCATCACCGAACCCGAAGGTTGAGACTGCTTACCCCGTGGTCGAGCCCGAACGCCTCCGCCCGCCGCGGTCTGGCGGGGGGCTGCCGTCGGTTCTTCCGAAGACCATCCGCCCGGCGCTGGTCTGCAGCACGCTGGTGACCAGGATGCCCACGCTCTCGCCGATGCGGTCGCGCCCGCCCTCGACCACCACCATGGTGCCGTCCTCGAGGTAGCCGACGCCCTGGTTGTGCTCCTCGCCGGCCTTGACGATCTTGACCTGCATGGCCTCGCCGGGCAGGAACACCGGCTTGAGCGCGTTGGCCAGGTCGTTGACGTTCATCACGTCGATCCCGCGGATCCTGGCCACCTTGTTGAGGTTGTAGTCGTTGGTCACGATGCGCCCGTCGATCTTGCGGGCCAGGCTGATCAGGCGGTG
>CAYVVX010000938.1:0-1019 GCA_964455315.1 uncultured Planctomycetales bacterium
TCGATTCCCTTGTAGTGCGTCACCACGACGATTTTCGCCTTCGGATCGACGGCAAGGTGGGTGCGGATGTTGCGCAAGCCGTCGCTGGCCTGCTCCAGTCCGCCGTTGATGTGGTAGATGACCTTGTTGGCATCCGCGCTCTTGCCGGCCGTGCCGCCGCCGGAGGCGCAGGCCACGGCGGAAAACAGGACGGAAATGCCTAAAAGGACGCGTTGCAGCAGATTGGCGTTTTTCATCGCGACTCCTTTCATGTGTGTTTCGAACGCAGGCCTACGGCCGCACCACCGTCCAGCCCTGCTTGCTCTTCTCGACGATCTCGATGACGCCGGCCTTCACGTAGGCGATCTTCGGGTGCATGTCGGCCTTGGTCAGCTTCTGGCCCTTCATGGTGTTCTCGCACATCAGCACGTCGGCGCCTTCCGCCAGCGCGTCGTCAACGCGGTTGGCGATCGTCGAGTCGAACTTGAGCATGCCGGAACCGAGGCCGAAGACGACCACCTCGACCTGCACCTTGTCCTTGCCGTAGGCGGTCTGAATGTTCTTGACGACATTCAGCGCCTGGTTCCAGGTCTTCGGATTGTCGTCGCTGACCTGGATCAGAACGCCCGGCCTGGCCGGTTCGGCCAGCGCGACGGGTGCCCCCAGCGCAAGGACTACACCCGAAAACACGAATTGAAAGAATGTCCTGCGAATCATGATGGCTCCTCTCTGTTGGAAAATGCGCCGTCAATGCTTGTTCTTGAGTCCGGCGGCGGCACAAGGTAAGACGCGCCGCCGGCCGGGTTTATTCCCGCGGCCAGCCATGGAATAAAACCGGCGTGCGCTGCGTCATAATGGGACGGGAGGGAAATCCGATGAAATGGTTGCAGACGCGGGCGCAGCGCGAGCTGACCGAAAGAATCGAGGCAAGCCGGGGCCACCTCTATCGCGTGGCCTTCGCCTGGTGCCACGATGCCCCCCTCGCCGACGACCTGGCGCAGGAGGCGCTGGCGCGCGGCCTGGCGAGGACCGAACAGTTG
>CAYVVX010000938.1:1029-1697 GCA_964455315.1 uncultured Planctomycetales bacterium
CTGTCGAGCTGGCTGTTCTCGATCCTCCACCGCTGCTGGATCGACCACCTGCGCCTTCGCCGCCAGGACCTGGACGAGGAGGCGATTGCCGAATTGCCGTCGGACCTGCCCGGACCGGAGGGCCATGCCGAACAGCAGGAGACGGTCAGCCGGGTGCGGGCCGCCATTGCGGCGCTGCCGCTCGGACAGCGCCAGGTCGTCACCCTGGTCGACCTGGAGGAGTTTTCCTATGCAGAGGTCGCGGCCATCCTGTCGATACCGATCGGCACCGTCATGAGCCGGTTGTGCCGCGCCCGCGAGGCGCTGCGCGGCCTGCTGGAGCCGGCGGCGGCGCAGCCGCGCCTGAGGAGCGTGAAATGAACGATGCAAGAATGGATTTTTCCGACGAGCGCCTGAACGCCTTCGTCGACAACGAACTCGGCGCCCAGGAGCGCGAGGAAATCCTCGCCGCCATCGCCGAGGATGCCGAACTCAGCCAGCGCCTGTGCGCGCTGCGCTCGACCAAGGAGCTGGTGCGCCACGCCTACGGCCAGGTGCCGGCGTCCCCCCGCTCGCGGGGCCGCCGCGTCTCCCTGTGGAGCGGCGCGCTGGCCGCCGGCCTGGCGCTGGTGGCAGGCGTGCTGATCGGCTGGCAGGGACATCGCGCCTCCGTCTCGCCCGGCGCGCCG
>CAYVVX010000939.1:0-1442 GCA_964455315.1 uncultured Planctomycetales bacterium
TCGCGCGCGGCTGGTATCTGGACATTGACCCGGTGGATGTGCTGTGATGGCAGGATCAGCCCTGCGCAAAATGAGGAGCGATTCGTGAGTGAAGGCAGCATCATCAACGCAGCTTATATGCCGCTGACTGTGGAAACGCTGGCGGAGCAGCTCGCCGCCTGCGGACTCGCCGCCGGGCAGACGGTCGTCGTCCACAGCAGCCTGAGCAGACTGGGCTGGATCGTCGGCGGCCCGGTGACGGTCATCCGGGCGCTGCTGCGCGTCCTCACACCGGCGGGCACGCTGATGATGCCCACGCACACCAACGGCAACACCAACCCGGCCAACTGGCAGAATCCGCCTGTGCCGCCCGCCTGGTGGCCGCTGATCCGCGAACACATGCCCGCCTATGACCCGGCAATCACCCCGACGCGGCAGATGGGCGCAGTTGCAGAGGCTTTCCGCACGTGGCCGGGGGCGATCCGCAGCGCGCACCCTATCGGCTCATTTGCGGCGTTCGGCCCCCATGCCGCTGATCTCACCGCCGATCATCGCCTGGAAGAAGAATTCGGCGACGCCTCGCCCATCGGCAGGCTCTATGAACTGGACGGCCATATCCTGCTGCTGGGGGTCGATCACAATAACAACACCGCGCTGCATCTGGCCGAACACCGCGCCAACTGGCCGGGCAAGCGTTATAATCGGGAGGGCACGGCCATGCTGGTCGATGGCGTGCGCCGCTGGGTGGAATTTGACATGCTTGATCTGAACACCGATGATTTTGCGCAGATCGGCGACAGCTACGAGGCGCAGCAGGGCCTCCCGCGGCATCGCGTCGGGCAGGGCGAGGCCCGTTTCATGCGGCAGCGTCCGCTGGTGGATTATGCGGTACAATGGATGGAAAAACAGCGCCGTTAGTGTCGCCTCGCGCGGAAACAGGATACAATTGCGGAAAAGTGGGCTGCCGGGCAGCCGAGCGTAACAGACTGAGGAGTACAACTTATGGCAGAAGCACTTGGGATGATCGAGACCAAATCCTTCGCTGCGCTGGTCGAAGCCGCCGACGCGATGGTCAAGGCGGCCCGCGTGGAGCTGGTTAGCTATGAAAAGACGGGCGGCGGCTTTGTGACGGCGGTGGTGCGCGGCGATGTCGCGGCGGTCAAGGCGGCGGTGGAGGCCGGGGTCCGCAGCGCGGAAAAAGTCGGCGAGATCGTGGCGGTGCATGTCATCCCGCGCCCGCACGTCAACGTGGACGCGGTGATGCCGCTGGGTCGCACGGACGAAGGCCAGCAGGCCATGCAGCAGCAGACCTGAGACGCGCGGCCTGCATCCCTGTTTTTGGAGATTGAGAACACTTAAAGCGAACAGCGCAGATCGCAGCCGGCGCTGTTCGCCTGACGTTATGTATTGAGGACGGAACGAGGGAATCGTTATGCTACTTGCCAGGATAATCGGGACGGTGG
>CAYVVX010000939.1:1452-1692 GCA_964455315.1 uncultured Planctomycetales bacterium
GTCGCCAGCGCCAAAAGCGAACGCACCGAAGGGCTGAAGATGCTCATCCTCCAGCCGCTTGACCTGGACGGCCAGCCGAAGGGCAGCTACGTCGTGGCCTTTGATGCCGTCGGCGCGGGCGAGGGCGAGGTGGTGCTGTATGTGACGGGCAGCAGCGCCCGCCAGACCCCCGCCACCGACAGCCGCCCGGCGGATGCCACCATCTTCGCCATTGTCGATACCTGGGAGGTGGGCGGCACG
>CAYVVX010000940.1:0-1679 GCA_964455315.1 uncultured Planctomycetales bacterium
CGTCCTTCCGAACGCAGTGAGAGGCTGTGATTTTATTCCCCCCCAAGAAGAGTCCTCGCCACCTCCCGCGAATCCATCTCCCAACGAGGTACCCCGATGGCCGACCAGCGCAATCCGACCCAAGGCCTGCTGTTCGACTTCCCGCCGAGGTCGCCCCGCCGCCAGCTCCACGGCAGGGCCGGCGGCGGCTGCGCTCGCCGCAACGTTACCAGACCGAAATGCGGATGCTCTCGCTCGACCAGGAGTTGCCCGAGGATCATCCGGTGCGCAACGTCTGGGCCTACGTCGAGCGGCTCGATCTCGACGGGTTGATCGCCCAGATCCAGTCGGTGGAAGGCGCCGCCGGGGCGCCGGCCGCCGACCCGCGGGTCCTGCTCGCGCTCTGGCTGTATGCCTTCTGCCGCGGCGTCGGCAGCGCCCGTGAGCTCGACCGGCTGTGCCGCGAGCACCTCGCCTATCGCTGGTTGTGCGGGGGCGTGACCACCAATTACCATGCCTTGAGCGACTTCCGGGTCGGCCAGGAGGCGTTTCTGGACGAGTTGCTGACGCATTCGGCGGCGGTCTTGTGCCATGCGGGGCTGCTCACCCTGGAACGGGTGGCCCAAGACGGGATGCGGACGCGGGGGTCGGCGGGGTCGGGCAGTTATCGACGGGAGACGAGCCTGCAGGAGGCGCTGGCGGACGCCCAGGAGCAGTTGGCGGCGATGCGGCAGGAGGCGGCGACGGATCCGGGGGCGGGGCAGCGGCGGCGGCAGGCGGCGCGGGAGCGGGCGGCGCGGGAGCGGGTCGAGCGGTTGGACCAGGCGTTGGCGGAGCTGCAGGATATCGCGGCGCGGAAACACCCGGCGAAGAAGAAGCCGGGCGAGAGCGATGAGGACTACGAGAAGCGGACCGCGCCGCGGGCCTCGACCACGGATCCGGAAGCCCGGACGATGCTGCGTGCGGATGGTGGTTACCGGCCGGGCTACAACATCAACTACGCCACCGACACCGGGACGCGGGCGGTGCTGGGGGTCTTGGTGACCCACATCAGTAGCGACCGGGGGTTGATGGCGCCGATGATGGACCAGCTTGAGGAGCGGTACGGCCGAGTACCCCGCGAAGTGGTGGCGGACAGCGGCTACGAGAAGCATTCGGACATTGAGGAGTTGGCCCGCCGAGGAATCACGGTCTACCTGCCGCCGCAACCGCGGAAGAGGTCGGATCGGTACGTCCGCCAGCCGGGAGAGAGCGAGGCGGTCGGGGAGTGGCGGGAGCGGATGGGGACGGCGGAAGGGCAGGAGATCTACCAGGACCGGGCGTCGACGGCGGAATACGTGAATGCGCAGGCGAGGAACCAAGGGCTGCGTCGGTTGACGGTGCGGGGCCTGGCGAAAGTGCGGCAAATGGCGTTGTGGCACGCGGTGGCACACAACTTGACGCGAGCGATGAAGCTGGGGGTGAGTTGGTAGCGAGGAAGGCGAAGGGAACGGAGCCGAAGTGGGGGCGACCCGAGGCCGCCGCGGAGTAGGCAACGAGGCCGCGGCCGGGGTTGCGATGGCTCAAGCCAGCCCGGGGAGGATCGGGTGGGTGTGGCGCCAGGGTGGTGGCGTGAAAGATTCACGGCCTCTGAGGGATCGCGCGTTGAGCCTGCTCGACTCAGCTCTACGTGCGATTCAAACCATAGCCCGGAATGAATC
>CAYVVX010000941.1:0-1672 GCA_964455315.1 uncultured Planctomycetales bacterium
GCTCCCAGGGGGCGAGGGCGAGGAAGAAGACACCGGCTCGGGCGGCACACGATCTCCCCGGCGCCCTCACCCCGGCGAAGACGCCGGCCCCCTCCCAGCGGGCTGACCTTGAGTCATTATTCGCGCCGCGCTGTCCATCCATCGAGGAGCGATGCGATGGCAGCGGAATGGGCGTGGGAGGAAGCGGCTGGGGCGCGGCTTGGACACCAGCGGCGGGTGCGGACGTTGGCGAGGGTGCTGGGCTGCTTGCTGGCGGGGCAAGGGCTGTCGTGGAGCCGGGCGCTGGGACGCTCGCTGCGACAGGCCGGCGGGGATCTGCTGAACGACCGCAGGCTCTCCTACCAAGACCTGCTGGCCGGTCATCGCGAGGCTACAGCGCGACGCTGTCAAGGCTTGCCGGTGGTGCTGATCAGCCAGGACACCACCGCGCTGAACTACAGCGGGCTGCGGCAGGTGAAGGGCCTCGGCGACCTCGGCAACGGCCAGCGAGGCAAAGGCCTCTGGGCCCACTCGGCGCTGGCGTTGAGCCCGGATGGCACGCCGTTGGGGGTCTTGCAGCTGTCGCTCTGGCGGCGGGCCAAGCCCCGCGGCAAGCGTCAGCAGCGTCGGCAGCGCCCCTACTCCCAGAAGGAGAGCGCACGGTGGGAACGCTGCGCTCACGAAGCGACCTGGTGGGCCCAACCGGGGCAGCGGGTGGTGGTGGTTTCGGACCGCGAGTCGGACGTCTTTCAGTACCTCATGATGCCGCGGCGGGAGGGGGTTGAACTGCTGGTGCGGGCGACCCAGCCGCGGCGCTGCAGCGACCTCGCGGGGCAGACCCTGGGCCGACTGCCGGAGGTGCTCGCGGCGCGGCCGGCGGCGGCGCGGTTCGAGGTGAAGGTGGATGGCCAGTGGCGCGGGTTGGAACTCCGCTGGCGGCGGGTGCTGGTGCAGACGCCGACCGCGTGGCGGCAAGCGGAGCAGGGCACCGTGCCGCTGACATTGCTGGAGGTCCGGGAACCGCAGCCGCCGGCGGGTTGTGCCGCGCTGCGGTGGGTCTTGTGGACGACCATCGCGGTGGCCGACACGGCCGCGGCGTTGGACGTCGCGCGGTACTATCAGCGGCGGTGGCGGATCGAGACTATGCACGAGCAACTGAAAACCAAGGGTTACCAGGTCGAAAGGTTTCAGATGCGGACGGTGAAAGCGCTGGAGAAGGCGATCGCCCTGAACTGGGTGGTGGTGTGGCGAGCGATGCATTTGGCCTATGCGGCACGGGAGACGCCGGACGAGCCGGCGGCGGAGTACTTCGAAGCCGAGGAGTTGGAGGTCTTGTCGGCGGTGGCGGGGCAGCCGCTGGAGACGGTCCAAGCCGCGGTTTGGGAGGTTGCCCGGCTGGGTGGCTGGGAGGGTTACCCGAGCAGTCCACCGCCGGGGCCGCAGACGGTCGAGGCGGGGTTGCGGGCGCTGGCGATCTTACGCCTCGGGTATGCGATGGGGCGGGCCGAATGTGACAATGACCCAAGGTGAGCCTTGCAAGGAGGGGAAACCGGAGTTGGCGATGCCACGGGCGCAATCCGCTACTCGAACCGGTCCCAATGCCATCACCTGGGACTCAAACCCTGTCGACGGACCGAAGATGCGATTTAGACGAACTTGGTATAATAGCGGTGGAAGGATCGACGGCTAAACA
>CAYVVX010000942.1:0-1665 GCA_964455315.1 uncultured Planctomycetales bacterium
CCCGCTGCGACCTGGTGGAACGGAACCTGGAGCCGGTCAAGATCACCGATGGCGAGATCACGCTGGCCATCAAGGGCAACGGCATGGTGGCGGTGCGGCTGGAGTGAAGCCGGGCGATAGGCACTCAGGATGGGCCGATAACCTCCGTATGCCGCCGTGGTGCGGGTGGAGGCCTTTCCGGAGAACCTCTCGCGCGAACCCTGCGTCCCGAGGCTTGGCCTGGTCCGGGGCATCGGGCGTAACCGCCTGAGGTTGCTGTATTTATGGTGGTTTCCGGCCCCCTCGCGGGTGGCCCGAGCGGGCCAAGCCCCCGGGAAGTTCCTAACCCCACCATCTCTGTAGAATCGACGGATCCCCCTGCTTTTTCGTTGACGCCCGCTCGTCCGGGGGGTTAAACTGAACGGGCCTGCAGGAGGGACTGTCACGTCTGCGTGTCCCTCTCGCTTTCATGGATCGCGTGTCACAAGACTTGTCTTCCCGCAGGACGTGCCGGGGTTGCCGGCTCGTCCGCGGGATCCTGTCTTCAGGAGGAGAAACCATCATGCATCGTCGGATCAGCCTGGGCGCCCTGGTGATCACCGGTTGCGCCAGCGCGGCTTCGGCCGCCCCTCTCTACAGCGAGGATTTCAACGTCGACCCGACCGCTGCCTGGACGGTGAACGATTCAGGGCTGTCGGACATCCTGGCGGATTTCCACTATGACTACTCCGGCATCGGAGTACCGGCCGCACCGAACGGGGCCGGCACCCGCGGGCTGAAGATGACCGCCAACAACAGCGGCGGCGTATTTTCCGGCTTCAGCGTGTCGCCGACCGGTAAGAGCTTCACCGGCGACTACCGGGTCGAGTTCGACATGTGGCAGAACTACGTCGGTCCGGTGGGGCCTGGCGGCAGCGGCACCACGCAGCTCACCATGTACGGGATCGGCACGGCCGGCACGGTCGCCGTCTGGGCCGGTAGTTCCAAGGAGAGCGTCGGGTTCGGTACCACGCTGGATGGCGGCTCCAGTTCGGACTTCCGGGCGTATTCCTCGGCGGCGGGTACGTCCTATGTGGAAGGCGACCCGGTCTACTTCGCCACCGGACGCAACAACTCAAACGCGTACTATGCCCCGTTTACCGCGCAATCGGCGCCGGCCGCTCAAGTCCTGCTGTTCCCCGGCCAGACCGGTTCCACGGACGTGGGCGAGACCAGCTTCAAGTGGCGCCGCGTGACCATCGATGTCGCCGCCGGGTTCGCGACCTGGTCGATCGACGGGTTGCCGCTGGCCAGGATCGATCTGAGTACCGTGACGTTGGGCGGCGGGAACATCTTCTTCGGGCACGGCGACACCAACTCCAGTTCGTCGACCGATCCCAACGACGTCCTGCTGAACGTGACCCTGATCGACAACATCCTGGTCACGCCCGAGCCGGCCACCGCGGCGCTGCTGGCCGCGGCGGGCATGCTGATGCTGCGTCGCCGTCGTCGCTGATCGGCGCGGTTCGGTCCAGCCTGCAAAGAGAATCATCCGAGCCCCGTCCCGAGTGGCGGGGCTTTTTCATGCGCGGTGCGGGGAACGTGATGACGGGCGGCCGGGTGGACCGGTTCAGCCCGCGACTTCGGCCGGTTCGTCGAACTCGTCGCCGCGGAAGGTGCTGCCCAGGTAGATGCGGCGGACCTTGG
>CAYVVX010000943.1:0-1658 GCA_964455315.1 uncultured Planctomycetales bacterium
GCCATCTGCTCATCGAGGATCTGCCGGGCATGGGCAAGACCATCCTGGCCCATGTCCTGGCCAAGCTGCTCGGACTGAACTTCCACCGAATCCAGTGCACGGCCGACATGCTGCCGGCAGACATCATCGGCGTGTCGATTTACGACCGCAACACGGGCGGTTTCCAGTTTCATCCCGGCCCGATCTTTGCCCAGCTCATTCTGGTGGATGAAATCAACCGTGCCACGCCAAAGTCCCAGAGCGCACTGCTCGAAGCGATGGAGGAACATCAGGTCACCTGCGAAGGCGAAACGCGCCCCCTGCCGGACCCCTTCTTCGTCATTGCGACGCAGAACCCCTCGCACCAGATCGGCACCTTTCCCCTGCCAGAGTCCCAACTCGATCGTTTCCTGATGCGCATCGAGATGGGTTACCCGGACCAGGCCGCGGAACGCGAACTGCTCGGCGGCGCCGACCGACGCGACATGGTTGCCACGCTGCGTCCCTGCATGGAGCCGGGCGAACTGATCGAACTGCAGCGGGCCGTACGGGAGGTGCATGTCTCCGAGGCGCTCATCGCCTACGTGCAGGCCCTTGCCGAACACACCCGCCGCTCGCCGGATTACGAGACGGGACTGAGCCCGCGCGCGGCGCTCGCCTTGCTGCGGGCCGCACGCGCCTGGGCATTGATCGACCACCGCGACCTGGTTCTGCCGGAGGACATCCAGGCCGTGCTGCCGGCGGTGGCGGGACACCGGCTGCATCCGGCCAGCGGCGCGACTGGCACCCCCGCCGCCGACATCGCCACGGCTTTGATCGGCGCCGTACCGATTCCCTAGTGCCCACATGCAGGCAGTCGCTTCGTTCAAGCGCTGGCTGTTCCGCCTCTATGGCCCGGAAGTCGCGCCGATCATCCTGACACAGCGCCGAGTCTATGTCCTGCCGACCCGGGCCGGACTGGCCTTCGCCACTGCGCTCGGGCTGATGCTGATCGGCGCCATCAACTACAACCTGAGTCTCGGCTACGCCCTGATCTTTCTCCTTGCCGGACTGGGGCTGGTAACGCTCCTGCATAACATCCGCAATCTGGTGCAGAACGAGATTTCGCCTGGACGCATCGAGACGGTCTTTGCCGGGGATATCGCGCATTTCGGCCTGCGGTTGCACAACCGGCGCAAACAGGGGCGGTTTGCCATCAACCTGAATTTCGCCGGCGGGGATGCAGTATCAGTCGACCTGGCTCCCGAAACGACGACATCGATCAATCTGCCGCTGCAGGCCAAAAGGCGCGGCTGGATGCGCCCCGGGCGCGTCACGCTGGAGACGCGCTACCCCCTTTGCCTCGTCCGCGCCTGGAGCTATGTCGAGCCGGATATGCGGTGTCTGGTATATCCCCGTCCCGAGGTCTCCCCGCCGCCCCTGCCGCTGTCGGCCACCGGCGAAACGGGGGGCGCACGCAGCGGCAAAGGCACCGAGGATTTCTCCGGCCTGCGAACGCACCAGCCGGCGGACTCGCCGCGCCATGTCGCCTGGAAGGCAGTGGCGCGGGAGCAACCCATGCTCACCAAGCAATTCACCGGCGCCAGTGCCACCCAGGTCTGGCTCGACTGGAACGAATTGCCGACTGGGTTGGGGACCGAGGCCCGCCTGGCACGCCTGACAAGGTGGCTGCTCGACGC
>CAYVVX010000944.1:0-479 GCA_964455315.1 uncultured Planctomycetales bacterium
AAATCATCCATGTCCACGTCCCGATCGCCGTCGAAATCACCCGGCACCGGCGGTTCCACCACGGTGATCTCGACAGACAGAGTCTGCGGCGAGTTGCTCGCTGCCGCGTCGCTGAGGGCGATGGTGGCCGTATGTGTTCCCAGGACCAGCCCGGCCGTGGTGTAATCGATCGTGATGGTATCCGGCTCGCCGGTACTGGTCCCCGCGGTCGGTGACACGCTCAGCCAGCTCGAGGATTCGCTGACCGAATAGCTCAGCGTGCCCCCGCCCGTGTTCTGGACCGTGAAGGTAACGTCGGGCAGGTTGTGACCCTGCGGGATGGTGTGGATAAAGCTGGTCGGGGTAAGCCCGATCTGCGGGATGCCGGGTGTGATTTCCGTGATGGAAACGTCGTCATACCAGGCATCGCCGTCGGTATGGCGAGTGAGCAGGGCGGCGACACGGTTGGCTCCCGGCGGGGCCACCGCCGCGTAGACGAT
>CAYVVX010000944.1:489-1647 GCA_964455315.1 uncultured Planctomycetales bacterium
CAGCCGGCGCAGTTCACGATGTTCGTCGTCTTGACCCACGCGCGGATCTCGTACGACCGGCCCGGGGTCACCGTGTTGTAGCCGGAGACCTGTCGCAGCATGCCCAGGTCCCAGGTCGAATGGGCCTTCAGATACTGTGACCAGGCGCCCGAGTGCTTCGTGGCCGTGGTCAGGAAGTTCACCTCGGGATGGCCAAACCCGTCGTTGGTTTCCCAGTGGAGCCCAACGCCCGGAAAGCTTCCTTGTCCCTCCTCAAACCCGCCATTGCGGATAAGGTTAGGGCCCGCCTGGAGGCAGGCTGCGCTGACGCTCAGGATCATCAGGGTTCGACTGACGCTCACATGCCACATGCCGTTGCCCTCGTCAGGGAACTGGATCAGCGCAGTCCGGATCGCTCACGATTCCCAGCCCGCTCATGCACCTTTGCAGAAACCCGAAGTCCGATTGGTCTACGTCGTTGTCACCGTCTACGTCCGCTTTGCTGCAGCCCGGGTCAGGCGGTCCGTTATTCGCACCGGTCATGCAGCCGATGAAGGTGGCCACGTCGTCGCTGTCCACGTCCCGATCATCATTCATGTCCCCGGGGATCGGCCGTTCCTCGATGATCAGGTCCACGGTGATGGTCTGGGGTGCGTTGGCCGCGTTGCTGGAGTCGATGGTGATGACGGCGGAATAGCTGCCGGGCGCAAGGGCCGACGTGCTGTAGTTGACCGTGATGCTATCGGTCTCGGTCGTGCTCGTGCCGCTGGTGACGCTGGTAGAGAGCCAGGCGGCGTTGTCGCTGATCGTGTAGTTCAGCGTCGCGTGGCCCGCATTGCGGATGGTGAAGGCATCCGGCGTCGGCGAGTTGCCCTGCACGGCATTCCGGGAAAAGCTCGCGGGGGCGCGTTCGATCAGCGGGGAGTCCGGCAGGCCGATCGCTCCGGCCGGGTAGCGGAGGTCCACCGTCTCCTGGAAGGCGGTGTACAGATCGCCGGGATGGCCGGCCGGATTGCCCTGGTTGCGCCAGTACTGGATGGAATAGCCATCCCAGCCATTGGATGCATAGACGAACCAGGCCATGCAGACGATGTTGTGCTTGCCGGGCGTCGTGTTCCATGCATGCACATCCGCGAAGGCATCCCGGCAGAACTGGGCGGCCGCGGCTTCCTGCGCCGC
>CAYVVX010000945.1:0-1640 GCA_964455315.1 uncultured Planctomycetales bacterium
CCGGCCGTGCCGAGCCTCTAGGGAATCTGCTATCAGCTTCCATGCCAAACCGAAATAATCCCCCGAATGGCTGGATTGAAACCTTGCCAGACCAAACGGATGGGCCAGTTACCCCGCCAATGTGTGAAATAACGCACAAAGTCTGGTGTGGACGAAATCCGGGCGGTTTGGACGGTCCCGGCGGACCGTTGGATCTTCTCAGAGCCGCCCCCTCAATCGACCGGCCCCGGCGCGGCGTTCACGGCCGCCAGGAGAGCGCGAAGCCGCTTGGCAAACTCCTTGGGCTGATAGTGGGCGTTCAGCCCGCTCGGGCTGGGCAGCAGCCACACGCGGGTCACCCCGATGATCTGCATCTGCGGCCCCGGCCCCGCATGCGGTTGGTCGAATGCGGTGCGGTATGCCCCCATACCCAGCACGGCCAGGAAGGCGGGCCGGTAGCGCCGCAGCTTGCGTACCAGGCGGTTTCCGCCGGCGATGAGCTCCTCAGGGGTCAGCTCGTCCGCCCGGGCCGTGGTGCGCGGGACAAGATTGGTGATGCCGCAGCCCAGGCGAAGCAGTTCACCCTGCTCGGAGGGGTCCAGCCGGCGCGGGGTGAAGCCGGCGGCGTGCAGCCCCGGCCAGAACCGGTTGCCGGGGCGGGCGAAGTGGCACCCGGTCGCGGCCGAGTACAGGCCCGGGTTGATGCCGCAGAACACGACTTTCAGTCCCGGGGCCAGCAGATCCTTGAGTCGTCGGGAGCGGGCAGCCTCGAGCTCCGCCGGACTTGGCTTCATCGTTTCACCGCCTCGCGCAGCTCCGCGCAGCGCAGCAGCCACGCCGCCGGCAGGAATCCGACCACGCCGGCGCCCACCATTGCGACCAGGCGCAGCTTCGGCCCCGCATCGCCGAGGGCAGCGCCGGCCAGCAGCACCGCCGCGGCCATCATCGCGGTCGCGACCAGCGTGCGGGCGACGCTGCCGCCGATCTCCCGCCAGGCCAGCGGCGTCGCCCTGGCGCAGGCCCGCAGCAGCAGGACCACCTGCAGCACCGCGCAGATGGTGGTCGCCAACGCCAGCCCCGACTCGCGCAGCGCGGTCTGGACCAGCAGCAGGTTGAGCACCAGGTTGAGGAACACGTTGCGGACGCTGATCCTGAGCGGCGTGGTCGAGTCGCCGCGGGCGTAGAACGCCCGCACCACGATCTGGTTGACTCCGAACGCCCAGATGCCCAGCCCGTACATCAGCAGCGCCGCCGAGACCCGCCCCACCGCGTCCGGCGATTCCGCGAACCGCCCGTAGTTGAACAGCGTCTCCACCAGCGGCTCGCGCACCAGGATCAGCCCGACCATGCAGGGAACGCCCTCGAAGCTGGCCACCCGCAGACCCCGCGCGAGCGTCGCGGACATGCCCGCCTGGTCGTTCTCAGCCGCGTGGCGCGACAATGCCGGGAAAATGGCCGTCGCCAGCGCAGTAGCAAAAACCCCTAGGGGGAACTGATACAACCGCTGGGCGTTGGCCAGGATGGCGGGCCCGGCGCGATCCTCGACGAACCACCAGGAGATCAGCGAATCCGCGAAGGTGTTGAGCTGCACGGTGGCCAGGCCGGCGATCATGGGCAGCATGGTGATGCCGATCCGCCGCAACGCGGGATCGCGCGGCTCG
>CAYVVX010000946.1:0-1628 GCA_964455315.1 uncultured Planctomycetales bacterium
GCCCGCTGTACAGCTGGGCGATGAGCGGTTGAATCAGCGACACCGTCCCATCGGCGGCACGCGTGTCGCTCCATGACTCCAGATAGTGGGCGCGGGGTACATGCCAGTGGGAGAGCCGCGAGGTCTCGTTGATGGAGGAGCTGAGGTGGACGCGCTGGCGGGCCTTCTGGAACCGTCGGGCGAAGTCCAGGTCCGCCGGGGCGTCGTACACCGGGTTGCCGCCGAGCACGATGAGCAGATCCACCGCGCCGGATTCCAGATCGTCGGCCAGTTCGGCAAGCGGGCGCGGTCCACCGGGCACGTTCGTGTCGACCGCGGCCCGGTAGGTCACGGTGTGGCCGACAGCGCCCAGCCTGGCGTTGATGGCACAGGCCAGGGCATGAACCTCGGGCGGTTGGGACTCACCGACCAGGACCAGGGCGCCGCGTCCGGCCTGTTCCAGATCGGTCGCGACCGCAGCCAGGAACTTTCTGGTGGCCTCGTCCTGTTCCGCATCAGGCGTTGTGGTCTCGACGCCCAGTCGCGCGGCCAGGGCCCGTGCAAACCCGCCGATGCGGTCCGGGCGAAGGGGCAGGCGATGATCGGCGGCGGCGCCGGTGAGCGTCGGCGTCCCCTCGACCACGTACAGGCGGCTCATCTCGCGGCGGTCCGCGGAGAGTGTCCGGGTCGCGGCGAACTGGCGGGCGCAGCGGACCTGGGCGGGGCCGCCGCCGAGAACATCCGCATCCAGGGACAGGATGCGCGTCGCCTTGGACAGATCATGCTCGCAGGTGACCGCCTCGCCGAAGGCCAGCATCGTTCCCGCCTGCGCGTTGTCCTGGCCGATGGGCTCGTACTGGTGCCACCTGGCCCGCGGGTAGGCCTTGATCAACTCCGCAAGCTGGTCGGCGAGCGTCGGGGACAGGATCGCCTCGGTGAGAATCCGCAGGCCGGCTCCCTGCGACACCCGCTGGTGCTCCATTTCCAGGGTCAGCGCCGCGGTCAGTGCCGCCCAGGTGCTGACCTCGGCCAGGTGGATGATGACCTGCGAACGGTCGGGATCGTAGAGGTCGAGCACGGACGCCTGGCTGAAGACGTCGGTCGCGCCGCCGCTGGCCGGGTGCTCCGGGTTGCCCTCGATCTTGGTGGGTCGGCCCATGTGGCTCTCGGCCAGGACCGGCATGGCCCCGCCGGGGAAGGGCATGGCCGTGGCGAAGAACAGCGGCCTGCCGGGGACCAGGTTGTCCGGCGCCCGCGTGTAGGGGTAGATGCGCTCCTGGGGCTGGCGGGTGCAACTGGTCAGGCCGGCGAGGGCCAGCGATGCGCCCATGAGCTTGAGGAACTGCCGCCGTCCGATCGGATCCGCCCACTCGGACGCATTCTCCGGAAACTCGCGGGCGAGCATCTCGCGGAACTCCGGCGTGTCCGCGAGTTCGTCCAGGCTTCGCCACTGGCGGCGCGGCTCGCCGGGATGGATCCGCGGCCGGAGGGTCTCATGATGGTGATGGTCGTGACTCATGCTCGCTCAACGATGACAGATACTACAGTTGGTCAGGGCTCCGGTGGTATCCACCTGATATTCCTTGACCAGCGCGGGGCCAATTTCCTGCTGGTTGTCCGGAACCCGGTAGGCGACGTTCCACACCTGG
>CAYVVX010000947.1:0-1618 GCA_964455315.1 uncultured Planctomycetales bacterium
GCTCGCTGCGCAGCCTGGGCTCGGCCGGCTGGCAGGGGGGTTGTCCCTGCTTTCCGCAGTTTGGGGATCTGGGAAGCCTGGTCGGCATGGCCAACGATGAAGTCGGCACGACCGTCACCGCCGGCGAGGAAGTGAACCTCACCGCCGCGATCACCCCCGGACTGCTCCTGCCCGCCGGATCGGAGGCTCTGTGGACCCAGGTCTCACCCGCCCTCCCGGAAGTGGGCCTGGAACAGCAAAGCGGCGATCTGACCGTGTTCGCGGCTCCGAGCGTCGCGACGACAACCACATTCACCTTTCGGGTCACCGCGGGATCCTTCATGGCCGACACGGTCGAGGTGATCGTGCTGCCGGGTGAGGAGGACGCACCGCGCGAGATACCGGTGTTCGACATGCAGGTGGCCGAGGGTGATATCGTCCTCCTGGATGGGTTCGGCGTCATCGACGCCTCGGTGTTCGACACCGACAGCTTCGATCCCACCACCCATCAGGCCATCTGGCGACGAACCTCGCCGGTCACCCCGCGCCTGCGGATGAACCTCGACGCCCGCCCGGACAACCTGTTTGCCGCGTTTATCGCGGAGTTTCACCCGACCCCGGGCCCGGGGCCGATCGCGCTGCAGTTCCGGCTCGACATCTTCGATGCCGCCGGCGACCTGGCCGACCCCGAAACTTCCGTCGCGGCCGCCATTGTCAACGTGAACGTGCGGCGTCACCCGATCGCCGATGCCGGTCCCTATCAGTACGTGCTGCGTCCCCAGCGCACCTCCGTACAGCTCGACGGCTCAGGCAGCGTCAATGTTCAGGAACCCGGGAACGACGCCGGGCTGACCTTCGTGTGGACGCAGATCGAGGGGCCCGCGGTGCAGCTCAGCGGGCCGCTGACGGCCACGCCCGGCTTCTCACTCGCACCCCTCGCCGCCAATCGCAATCACCGGCTGGTCTTCGCCATGGTCGCCGCCAGCGGTGCCATACCAGTCGGTCCCATACGTGCGGCCTCGTCATTGGAAGCGGTCGAGGCCGCCGTCACCGGGCTGCTGGCCGACGTGGCTACGGTGGAGGTCGCCGTCGCGAATCGCTAGGGCGATGTGTCCGCGCCGCCGCGCGTCCCGGAGTGCCCTCCGGCCATCTGCCCGGGTTTGCGGACCAGCCGGTTGCGGCGGTTTCCGGCGGCGTCAACCCGCCCGATAGTCGCATCGGATTGACCGGCGCACCGGCGACTTTATGGGCCACCCTGCAGGAAGTATCAGGTGGTGCGAAGTTCACTTCCCGCTCGTGAAGCCCACCCCCCTCCCGGTCGATATCACCCCCGGCAACACCGTCCCCAGAGTGATGACCCGCGGTCCCATAAGCCCGGGCGAAACAGGAGGGGAGGCGGAAGCCGGAGCGGCGAATGGATCTTGCAAGCGTCATCGGGTTGCTGGCCGCCATCGGCATGTTCGTCTGGTCGCTGTGGAGCGGCTCGGGCGGACAGGTCGGCGCCTACTGGGACACCGGGTCGGCAGTCCTGGTCATCGGCGGGGCCATCTTCGTGGTGCTGATGACCCAGCCGATGGACAAGTTCCTGGCTCTGTTCAAGGTCATCAAGCGCGGGTTCTTCACCCGCCGGCAGAACATC
>CAYVVX010000948.1:0-1618 GCA_964455315.1 uncultured Planctomycetales bacterium
GCAACGAAGAAGTCGTGGTAGCGCATCAGCCGGTGCTTGGGATGCTCGCCCCGGTGGTGCTGGGGCATCCGCTCACGGCCTGGCCGACCCTGCGCCAGCGGGCCTTCTGGGCGATCCGCAACCTGGGCCACGCCGGCATGGCCATGAACGCGCTGAGCAGCCTGGACGTGGCTATCCACGACCTGCTGGGCCAGATGGAGAACGTCCCGCTGTGGCGGCAGGCGGGCGGCGAGCACCGGCGGATGGAAGCCTACGGCAGCGGCGGCTGGACCAACCTGTCGCGCGACGTCCTGGTTCAGTCGATGGTGGACCTGGTGCATCGCGGCTTTCGCACCGTCAAGATGAAGGTGGGCGTCGACTTCGGGCTTCGCCCGGCGGAGGACATCGAGCGGGTGCGGTTGGTTCGCGATGCCATCGGGCCGGACGTGGGGCTGGCCGTCGATGCCAACCAGTGCTGGGACGCCGCCACCGGTCTGCGGGTGGCCGGCGAAATCGCGGAGTTGAACATCGCCTGGTTTGAGGAGCCGGTCTTCGCCTGTGACCGGCAGGCGGCCGCGGTGTTCCGGCGTGAATCGCCCATCGCGCTGGCCTCCGGCGAGTCCGAGCGGCTGGCCCTGGGCTTCCGCGACCTGATCGGTCTCCAGGCGGTGGACATCGTGCAGCCGCAGCCGCTGGTGTGCGGCGGCGTGACCGGCTGGCGCGAGGCGGCGGCGCTGGCCACCGCGGCGAACCTGCCCATCAACGCCGGCGGGCCCAGCTTCCTGACCTGCCAGCTCCTGGCCGCCGTTCCCGGCGCCGGCCCGTGCGAGTACCTCGAGCCGTTCATGGACACGCTCTCGAACTACTTCAGGCACAAGCCGCGGCTGGAAAACGGGCACCTGGTAATGGACGATCTGCCCGGCAACGGCCTGCAGCTCGACGAAGAGTACCTGCGCCTGCATCCCGGAGCGGCGGGGTGGGAGCGGGTGGCGTGATACATTTGCCCGGTTCCAACGCAATGAGGCCGTGTCCCGCCCCGGCGGCGGAACACCGCCTCGCACGTTGAGTGTCAGTTTTGCCGGAGCTACCTCACGGCTGACCCACGGTGATGCTCAGTTCGGTGCCACTGTCCATCGCGTGCCAGTTTCCGCCCACGTCGACGTAAGCGGCATCAAGCCACTGCAATTGGTAGGTTCCCGGGATGGCCGTCACCTGTACCGTCACCTTCGCGACCGTGCTCGTTCCGATGAGTAGCCAGGATTCGGACACCGCGCCGAGCGTACCGGGAACGACTTCGCCTTCCGATGAGCCGTCGGCGGTCAGGGCACCGGCCACTTCGTCCAGCGGAATCGCCGCGAAAGAGACCGCCGCGCCTTCATCCGCCAGCAGGGTTTGCGGGTCCGGGTCGAGCACCACGGAGCCATCGGACATGACCGCGAAGTCGGCGGCCACCAGGGCGTCATAGGCGCTCTTCAGCGTCACCCCTTCGGTGCCCGCCGAATACAGGACGTTGCCCCTCGGCGTCCAGTCTTGCGCCAGGAGGGTAACACCCCCTGATTCAGGCGCGGCGATCAACGCCAATCGTCCCTGGAACGCGAGGATGGGCTCAACACCGGTCAACGCGACGTTCAAAGTCACC
>CAYVVX010000949.1:0-1615 GCA_964455315.1 uncultured Planctomycetales bacterium
ATGGTGTTGCCGGGCTTGTAGTACAGGCCCATGAACTCCTCGCGAATCTTCACCATGTTGTAGCGGCCATTGGCCGTCACCGGGGCAAGGTTGGTCCAGCGCGCCGCACTGATGCCCTTGTACTTGAGCTTGTGGTTCCAGATGACCTCGGCGCCGTTCTGAGGAATCGCGAACGGGATGCCCTCGGCCGCATCGACCACGCCGTTTTCGTCGGCGGTCAGCTTCGCCGTGGTGGCATTCTTGATGGTGTACTCATAGGTGCGCTGGGGAAACGAGGCCGATCGCCGCGTCGGGTAGATGTCCATGCGGAACGTCGGGTACTTGGCGAACATCCCCTTCTGGCCCTCGGTCAGCTTGTCCGCGTGCTCCTTGTAGTTGTCCGGTGTGATCGAGAAGCGCGGCTTGTCGGCGGCAAATGGATCCGGATGGGACATGCCCGGCTTGTAGCCGGCCGGAGGGCTGGTGATGCCGCCGGTCCACGCCGGGATTGTGCCCTCGGCATTGCCGGCCGCGATCGCACCCAGGGGGGTCAGTTCCTTGCCCAGCTTGGCGGCCTGCTCCGCGCTCACGGCCGCGAACGCCGTGCTGGCGGCGAGCGCGGTGGCGACGCACACAGCCAAGGTGGCACGAATACGGGTAATCGTCATGTGTAACTCCTTGGACTGCGATCAGAACGAGTACTTGGCCACGAGCGAGTAGAAATCGCGGTCGTGGATCTGGTTGTGCGGCTTGCCGCCGGTGAAGACGGTGTAACTCAGGTCGAGCGTCCAGCGGTTCATGTAGCTCCCCTCGATCCCGACGGTTCCGGACTTGCGACCTTCCAGGAAGTTGCCACCCGGCCCTGGCGTGGTGCCATTGACGTCGTGGTTGAAGGCAACGCGCGGCGACAGGTTGATCGGCGAGCCGAAGACGTTGGGATAATCGGCGCGCGCCGCGACGCGGTAGCCCCAGCTGAACGCGGTCGCAAAACCACTGGTCGTGGTGACCGGGTTGCGCAGGTAACCGGTGTCGATGGCATAACCACCGCCGGTATCCGTGCCTTCGCCCTCGTAGCGCAGCTGCGATCCATCCGGCAGGTCCCAGACCTTGGTCGCGCCGATCTCGCCCACCAGCGCGATCTGGTCGGCCCCGAGGAAGTTGTTCGGGCCGACGACCTTGGTGAAGGTGGACTGGATCTGGCTGACCTCGTGGCGCTCCCAGCCGCGGATGTACTCGCCCGGGGCGTATTCGCCCAACTGGCTGGAGAAGCGCAGCCCCGGCTGCGGGATCAAAACGGTCAGTGGGGTCAGACCCGCAAAAAGCAACTCCACGTCAACGACCAGGAGCGGCATGTTGGGGCGGTAGCTGACCTCGCCCTGGAAGGCGATGCCGCCGGGGATCGAGGTACTCCAGGACAGGCCGTAGAGCTCGATGTCTTCCGGATATTCAAGGAAGTAGCTGCCCGAATTGGGCGCACTATTGGTCACCGCCATGCCCGACACCAGCGGCACGCGGCTGTGGTACTTGAGGTAGAACAGGCCGAACTCGACGCCATCCATGAAGTCGGCGTAGTAGCGCAGCGCGGCACCGTACTGGCCGCTGTCCTTGGCGTTCTTGTTCGGGCTGCGCGGGAACG
>CAYVVX010000950.1:0-1613 GCA_964455315.1 uncultured Planctomycetales bacterium
AACCGGCCGGACCAGCAGCATGAGCACGACGCCCGCCGCTGACACCCGCAGGACCAGCAATCCCAGCCGCACGGACGGACGGATCGCCCGCGTCGTGCGGGCATAGGCCCGGACGAGCCACGGAACGAGCAGGAACCCCAAAGCCAGGGCTGCCCGGGGATGGTTGCTGGCGTCGAGCTGCAGTCGTCCGGTGATCCGCAGAGCCAGGAATGCAAGCACCAGGAAAGCCGCGATGGCCACGCGGCCGCCCGTGGTCTGCGGCCGCCGGCCGGTGAAGACGTACCGGACCAGTTCAGCGGCCGCAAGCAGCCCGACCGCCACCCATAGCCAACCGGCCAGATCCGGCGCATCGAATTCCAGTGACCAGCGGTCCAAGGGCTCTACCCCCGGTGTGAGGCTGCCGGCGCGGCATCGGCCGGCACGTTATTCTAACCGCATCGCTGGGCATTCTGAAATGGATGGCGAGGGAGTCGAACCCCAGGCCCGAAAGCATCGTCTGGTTAGCAACCCGGAGCAGCTTTGACTTCGGCGATATGAAGATGAGCAGAAGGTTTCATTCCAGCGGATGACGCCAGCGCAGGCCGGGAAAGCGGGCGAAATCGCGATCTGTGGTGATCCACTCACTGCCCGACTCGATGGCCAGGGCCGCGAGGTAAGCGTCGGGCACGAGATTGCCCTTGGCGTTCGACCGCTGACAGAGGTCCGCGAAGATCGACCAGTGTCGAAAACCGGGGGAGATCCGCACCGCCTGGACCGGCTCCCGCAATCGGGTCACGAATTCCAGCGCCTGCTCCAAGGGCGTCGGCTTGGGAAAGATGCGCGTGCTGGTCACAATGCGCAGGAAGCTGCTGAGAACCAATTCTGAGTATCCGTAGGGCTCAGGCCCTCTGCCGACGTTCACGAGCCATTCGCGATAACGATCGTGATCAGGTGCCTGCTCGCGATGCGCGTAAATCAGCACGTTGACGTCAGGCAGGATCATCGGGGGCTTCCATGATTTCCAGGAGGGCGGCCGAGTTGTCGATGTCCACGCCAGGCCGAACCCAGCCACCGCCATAGGTGGGAAAAACCAGATGTCGCGACGGGCTGGGATCATTTGAGCGGGCAATGACCTCGCGCAGCGCGTCTTCGATGACGACCGTCAGAGTCCGGTTGGTGCGAACGGCCAGTTGCTTGGCCTGTGCAAGCAGATTTTCGTCGAGCCGTACAGTTGTTCTGCTCATGCATAAAAGCATACGTAAGCAGCATCAATATGTCAAACAGTCGAACTTATTGGCGTGCCTATAAATGAAAGGGTGGGCACTGGCCACCGCTAACGGCAGTCAATCAACGAGCTCACAAGGTGTACACATGCTCGAAGCCATTTTGATTACCATGGGAATCGCGGTGGTGCTCGGCGCAGCGCTGCTGATGTCTGTCTATCGTCGACTCAAACGCATTTCCGTGCCGGCGGACGCGGGTTTCTTCGAAACGCTGCGGCGCGTGCCGTTTTCGCTGGTGCTGGCCCTGGATCTGCTGGATCTGGGTCTGGACGTACTGGCGGCGCCGTTCACGTGGCTGATCCTCGACCGGCTGGGGCCGGAAGGCTTCGCGCGGTGGACGAGCGAACAGAA
>CAYVVX010000951.1:0-802 GCA_964455315.1 uncultured Planctomycetales bacterium
GGCACGTTTCCGACGCACGGGGGACTTTTCGTAGGGCTGCTGGTGGCCATCATCGTGGTTGTCGGTGGCTTGACTTTCTTCCCAGCGCTGTCGCTTGGCCCGGTGGTCGAGCACCTGATGATGTTGTCCTGCTTCAGTCGGAATTGGAGAAACCCGCCGTCTGAGTTACACCTATAGGGTCGCACCAGACGGAGGTTTTTTCAATGCCGAGAGAGCGGCGGAATTTCAGCGGGTCTGAGAAGATGGCCATCCTGCGGGAGCACCTGGTCGAGCGGGTGCCTATCTCGGAGGTGTGCGAGAAGCACGGGATTCAGCCGACGCTGTTTTACACGTGGCAGAAGAAGCTGTTCGAGGAGGGGGCGGCGGTGTTCGAGCAGCCTCGGGCCAAGTCGGGCCGGCAGCAGGCGGCCGAGCAGCGTCGGATCGAGGCCCTGGAGGCGAAGATCCGGAACAAGGACGAGGTCCTGGCCGAGCTGATGAGCGACCACGTGGCGCTAAAAAAAAGTCTTGGGGAGATCTGAAGGCCCAATGGGTCGCCCACGACCTGCGGGACGAGGTGGTGGACTTCGTGAACCACTGGTCGGATCGCGCGGAACTGGCGGTGAAACGGATGGTCGGCTGGCTGGGCATTGGTTCGAGCAAGTTCTACGACTGGCGTGGCCGGTACGGGAAGGCCAACGAGCACAACGCCTGGGTGCCGCGGGATCACTGGCTGGAGGACTGGGAGAAGGCCGCGATTCTGGAATTCGAGCGGACCTATCCGCTCGAGGGTTACCGCCGGCTGGCGTTCATGATGATGGAC
>CAYVVX010000951.1:812-1600 GCA_964455315.1 uncultured Planctomycetales bacterium
GGGTGCTCAAGGCGGCCGGTCGGCTGGGGCGCTGGAATGGCAAGCCCTCGCATAAGGGCACGGGCTTCGATCAGCCCTTGAAACCGCATGAACATTGGCATGTGGACATGTCGTACATCAATGTTTGCGGGACGTTTTACTACCTGTGCAGCGTCCTGGACGGAGCCAGCCGGTACATCGTTCACTGGGAGATTCGCGAGTCGATGAAAGAGGTCGACATCGAGCTGGTGATCCAGCGGGCGCGCGAGAAGTTCCCGGACGCGTATCCGCGGATTATCTCGGACAACGGGCCGCAGTTCATCGCCAAGGACTTCAAGGAGTTCATCCGGATCTGCGGGATGACCCATGTGCGGACGAGCCCGTATTACCCGCAGAGCAACGGCAAGCTGGAACGCTGGCACCAGTCGCTCAAGAGCGAGTGCATTCGACCGGGGACGCCGCTGAGTCTGGACGACGCCCGGCGTCTGGTGGCCGGTTACGTGGAGCATTACAACACGGTGCGGCTGCACAGCGCGATCGGCTACGTGGCTCCGGCGGACAAGCTGGCCGGGCGGGAGCCGGCGATCTTCGCCGAGCGGGACCGCAAGCTCGATGAGGCCCGGGCGCGGCGGAAGGTTGCCCGGGAAGCGGCACGGGTCGCCGTGGCCTGAGCTAGGCCGGAAAAAGGATTACCTGTGCGAGTTGCCGAGTGGTATCATGAAGGGCGACCTGGGCGGAGGATAGGGCAACGGTGGGAACCAACCCGAGCGCCGACCCAGGGGCCAAGACCGAAGGGTGGGCGGCAGAAA
>CAYVVX010000952.1:0-452 GCA_964455315.1 uncultured Planctomycetales bacterium
TTCAGGCCGCGCATGTTTTCGACGCCGCCGCGGGCGCCCATGCGATGGCCATCGACGCGAAGGACCCGATGCAGGACCCCGCCGCCTTTCCCGGCGAACTGCCGGGGCACGCGCACAACGAGTGGCTGGAGGTGCTGGCGGATCTGGGGGCCACTGGTTTCGGCCTGATCAGCACGGCGCTGGGGCTGACCTTCTGGTCCGCGGGCCTGGCGTTGCGGCGGCTCACGGCGCCGCTGGACCGCTGGTTATTGCTGGGTCTGTCGGGTGCACTGGCGGCCATGATCGTCGAGGAGCTGACCGACGTGGCCTTGCGCATGCCCGGGCTGCCGTTGGTGTTCTACACGGTGATTGGCTTGATGTGGGCCATGTCGCGGGCCCAGGAGTCGACTCGGGCCCAAGAGCGGCGGCCTGGGCGGTCCGTCCGCGGCGGGGGCCTGATCGCCGGGATCGCT
>CAYVVX010000952.1:462-1585 GCA_964455315.1 uncultured Planctomycetales bacterium
GAACGTCACCAACGAAAAGCCCAAGCCGCCCAGACCGCCGAAACCGCCCAGACCAACCGGCTGGTGCTGGAGGACCATCTGGCGGCCATGTCGCGCGCGACGCGGGTAGCACGCGATGCCGCGGAGTATCGCCTTGGCCAGTTCAGCGAGACGGTCCGCAGAGCGATCGAGGCCAAGAAGACCAGTCCGCAGATTGCACAGATCGCCAGGGACGATGCTCAGTCCTTTGATCGATATGCCAGCTCGACGATGGAGACGGGCCAGGAGCTGCTGCACCGCATGCCGTATTACCCCTGGGTAGCCGGCTGGATTGCCGACGTCCTGCTGATGCGCGGGCAGATGGAGCACCTTCAGCAGCAGTTAGGGCTGCGCGCTCAGGCATTCAACCCCGTCGCCGAAGCCCGTCAGTGGCTCCTGCTGGAATACGAGCGCGAGCCCTTCAACGCCGTGACGGCGCTTCGGCTGTTGCAGTTGTGGGGCGATCAACCGCTGCCGTGGCGGCTGGACAAGCTGCGGATACCGTTGCGACGGAATCCGCTGCTGGCGGAGGCCCGAGCGGCGCTGGCGGCGCTGAAAGAGGAACCGGAATTTGGGCCCATCCTGACGCAATGGTTTGCCACGGCGGCACAAGCGGTCGGCCAACCGCCCAGCGCGTGGGAGGATCCCTACGCGCCCGAAACGTTACGGCTGGCGGCGGTGGCCAGCGAATTGCAGGGTGATTACGCGGATGCGGCCGGACTCGCCCAGGAGGCGGCCGACCTGCTGCTGACCCTGCGCTCGCACTTCCCCAGAGCTTCCTCGTACGCGCGCATGGAGGCCGCTCGATATACGCTGCTTGCCCACCCGCGGCAGCCCGAGCTCGCCCTGGCTATGTACCGGCGGGCCCTGGCGGACTGGCCGGCTTCCGGAGCCGGGCCGGAAGGCGCGCGGTTCCGCCGCAACCTGGCCTTCTATCTCCTCGCCGCCGGGAGCGAGGAGGAGGCGCGCCAGCATCTCCTTACGCAGGCTGTCCTTACCGACGAGGTGCTCGATGCGCAGATTGCCGAATACCTCGCGGAGCTGGTCCAGGCGATGCTTCGTCGCGGGGCCGAGGACCGGCCAGAGGGGCTGGAGCAATGGCTTC
>CAYVVX010000953.1:0-1583 GCA_964455315.1 uncultured Planctomycetales bacterium
CGTTGATCAACTTCCACGGCCAGGTGGTGGCGTTCGACTTCCACCCGATCAGCGAGCGCGGCCTGTGGTACCTGGTCGAGCTTACCGGTGAGCCCACAGGCATCCGGCTGATGCTGCCGGCCCGGACGCGGCTGGTGGAGAACGAAGTTTTCACACAGCTCAAGGCGGCCCTGGAGTTGGAGGCCTTCCGCTACTTGGAGCGCCGCGGTCAGCACCGCCTGCCCTACGCGGAGTATCTGCGGGCCCGGGATCTGGGCGTCACGCTGCCCGAAGCCGAGCCGACCTATCGCGTCGGTCTGCTGTCTGGCGACGATCCCGAGCCGATTGAGATCATTAAGCCGGAGGAGTTCCCGCTCAGCCGGTGCTACCGATTCGACGAAGCTGCGGCGAAGCAGGAGGCCGATGCCGCCAACATCCATCTGGTCGCGGCCTTGGGCACGTTCAAAGAGAAGTTCGTGCCGGTCGAGATTGACAAGCATTACGACGGCTACCGTTGGGCAGACCTGCCAATGGTGAAATCAATTCAACTGCGAGCCGGCAAGGTCTTACAGGAAGATGCCATCTGGTCCGGCCAACTGGCCTGCGTGGATGAACTCGTGCTCATCGCGAAGACCAGTGACGGTCGAACATGGTCCGCGCCGGTATGCATGGCCTTGCGGCCGCCGGCGAAGGGAGAGCAGATATGGTGGGATCACGATGTGCTGGTCACCCCGGCGGCTCGTGAGCGCTTGCGGGCCACGGACATCCTCTACCACCTCGGCGGCTACTCGGAGGAAGGCGACACCTGGGACACGCAGGAATGCCAGTTCCAGGAGGAGCTCGACCGCTTCTGGGACCATCTGATCGGCTCCGATGAAACCCTCCGCCGGCGCGTGTTCGAGGTGCTATTCCACCTGGACGGCTGGCGATCGATCACCCTGACGCCCGCCGGGCGGATGGTGCTGACCTTGCAGGATGGCTCCAAGCGCACCCTCACGCCCACCACCCGCTGACTCTTCCCGCCTCACGCACTCCGTTTCCATCACACCAATTCATCGAATGTAAGCATCCCACAGGGTGGTTCTGCGCAGGCGCGCGGGCCCTGGAGGCTGCACGGCGATGCTGCGCCCGTCCTGCGGCGCCTGGGCATCGCGAGGTTGTACAATGGGACACACGTCCCGGGAGGTTTTTATCATGGCATGGCGACCCACGCAGTACCTGATCGAGGGCGAACTGGACAACACCACGCCGGGCAAGGTCACCGGCTGGATGCGCTTCGCCGGTTTGTCCGAGCTGGTCGTGTTCAACCTGGCCGGCGACTTTCATCGCGACATCCGCGGGGCGAAGATCCGGCTCACCGGTGACGGCCAGGCGGATGATCCAGATGGTGCGGCGTTCCTGCAGGGCTTCGCGTCGGAGCAGACTGGCGACGTGGGCGACATCACGGCCGGACTGCCACCGGCTGACTACGTGTCAGGGTACGCATATATCGAGTGGTACTCCGAGCGCAATGGCCGGGTGGTCCTCGAACTTGGTCAGGATCAAGTGCAGGTCATCGGCCGGCCCATCCCCGCCTGCGAGTCCGATCCGATCTCGCGCGAGCA
>CAYVVX010000954.1:0-1430 GCA_964455315.1 uncultured Planctomycetales bacterium
GCCTGCTGGGCGCCCGGTTCGTCCATGACGGCGGAGGGTGTCGAGGTCATGCGGATGGTCAACAGCGGGGCAAGCACACCTTGGTAATCCACGATCGCGAGTCCTTGACGAGGCTGCTTGGCATGCAGAACGCGCCGCAGCGCCAGGTCCGCCGCATTCGGCGACCGCCCGAGGATCATGAGCGGCCGCGGGACGGTTGCGTCAAGGCTGGCTGGGTTCATGGCCTTAGCCCTCTGTTCGCGGTTCGCTCTGAACGACCCGGCGCGTCCTCGCCCGATAGTCCGGCCAAGCAAGAAATAGCGCGATCTCTGGAAAGCCCGGAGCGAGCGCTTGGGCCACCGCTTTGCACACCAGCCGGTGCGCCCGTGGCGCGCCCGAACCCGAAGGCGATGCCGGGGATCTATGGTCCGGCGGCAACTCATCCAGCGGCGAGAGCTGCTCGATGACCCGGTTCAGGCTGGCGACCCGGTCGCGCAGCGCGATCAGAAGCTCGCGCGCCGCACGTCGGTTGAGCACGAAGCCCTGATCCTGCGGAAATGCGACACCGGTCAGGTAGCAGCGAATCATGGTACCCACTCCAAGCTGGCGGTCGCGGTCGCCCGTTGGCCCGGGGCACCATCGGTCTTGGGTTGCCGCCCGGGGCCGATCCGAGTCCTGGGACAGAATCCGACCGGAGGTCGAATGCCGGTGTCGATTCAAGCTTGGGTCGATGGGGCAGCGCAAAGGCCCGATCGCCCTGCGCTGGTGCCGTGCGAGGCGGCGTTGGTGCTGCGGTAGTGCCGCTGCCGGCCGGCGGCCAGTACGGCCTGCGCATGTCGCGACACCGACTGGGAGGAGGAATTGCCGATTTCGAACCCCTTCAACGTCGACGCCGGACTCGCCTCCGAACGCGAGCTGGCTTTGCTGCCACCGCACGGTGGCTCCGAAATCGCCGCCTTCTGTGGGACTGACCAACCTTCCAGAGACTGGGACGAGCGTGAGCTATGCGTGCTCAAGGGGCGACGCGGTTTTGGCAAGAGCCATCTCCTGGCAGCGCGAAGTGCCAATCACCGCGCCAGCGGCGCCGCGCCGCGCACGATCTTCTATCCGCAGGGTGGTCGACCCCGAATCCTCTTCGAGGTGCTGAGCAATCTGCACGCCGCCGTGCCGCGTTGGCTGCAAGGGCGTGAATCGACGGCGGCTTGGATCTACTTGTGGCAGCTGGCTATCCTCGGGCTCCTCGTCTGGGTGACGCGGGCGCGATCCGACGCGCTGCCCGCGTACGCCCAGTGGTTTGGCAGTCTTGACGCGCTCGATCAACTTCACCGCGAACAGCAGGGCGACGGGGCTGACGCTGGCCAGCCGGACGCCATGCTGACTTGGTTCATCGGTCGCGTGCTCGCGAACCTGCCGCGCGACGACTACAACGCTGGTGTTGCCGCGCTGCAGCA
>CAYVVX010000954.1:1440-1582 GCA_964455315.1 uncultured Planctomycetales bacterium
CGGCCCGGTGGGCACGATCAAGCTGACCTTCCTGAAGCCGTTGACGCGCTTCGAGAACATGGCGCCGACGGGGCACGACGCCTATTGAGTCGGCCCTGCAAATTCCGTTTCCAAGGTCACGTGACCTGAGCGGCGAGGGCTG
>CAYVVX010000955.1:0-1580 GCA_964455315.1 uncultured Planctomycetales bacterium
CTGCGCGAGGGCGGCGTCGCCCTGGTCCGCTGCATCCCGGCCCTCGACTCGGTCAAGGCCTCCGGCGACGAAGCCACCGGCGTGAACATCGTCCGCACGGCGCTGTCGGCGCCCCTCCGCCAGATCGCCGCCAATGCCGGCCGCGAAGGCGGCGTGGTGCTGGCCAAGGTCTCCGCCAGAAGCGGCGCCTTCGGCTACAACGCCGACACTGACGAGTACACCGACCTGGTCAAGGACGGCGTGATCGACCCGGCCAAGGTGGTCCGCACCGCCCTCCAGAACGGCAGCAGCGTGGCCCGCATCCTGCTCAGCACCGACTGCATCATCACCGAAAAGCCGAAGGAGAAGGGCGATGAAGGCGGCGAAGGGCACGAGGGCATGGACGACATGATGTAATTCCGCGACCGGCCCGGATGCCGCCGCGGCAAGGATGAGTTGATGACACCGCTGCCCGCCGCTTGAGCGCGGGCCTGAACGACAAAGATAACCAGGAGACGAAACGCAATGGCGAAGTTGAATCTCAAGCCGCTGGATGACCGCGTGATCGTGCAGCAGAACGAAGCCGAGGAAAAGACCGCCGGCGGCATCGTGCTGCCCGACGCGGCCAAGGAGAAGCCGCAGCGCGGGAAGGTGCTGGCGGTCGGTCCGGGCAAGCTGCTCGACTCCGGCCAGCGCGGCAAGCCCAGCGTCTCGGTCGGCAACGAGGTATTCTACGGCAAGTACGCGGGCTCCGACGTCGAGGTGAACGGCACCAAGTACGTCATCCTGCGCGAGAGCGACGTTCTGGCGATTATCGAAGGTTGAAGCAATACGGCTCGTGTGGCCCGCGTGTCCGACCTGCGCCGCACCGGTGAAACACCGGTGCCGCATCGGCAACGGCGCCGCCAGCCTGAGGAGCATACGCAATGCCCAAGCAGATGATGTTCGACAACACCGCCCGCCAGGAGATCCTCAGCGGACTCTCCAAGCTGGCCGCGGCGGTCAAGGTGACCATGGGCCCCACCGGGCGCAACGTGATCCTGCAGAAGTCCTTCGGCTCGCCGCGGGTCACCAAGGACGGCGTGACCGTCAGCAAGGAGATCGAGTTGCCCGGCGCCTTCGAGAACATGGGCGCCAAGATGGTCAACGAGGTCGCCAGCAAGACCAGCGACATCGCCGGCGACGGGACCACCACCGCCACCGTGCTCGCCGAGGCCATCTTCAAGGAGGGCCTCAAGAGCGTCACCGCCGGCTCCAATCCCATGGGCCTCAAGCGCGGTATCGACGCCGCCGTCCGCATCGTGGTCGAGTCCATCCAGCAGCAGGCCGTCAAGGTCAAGGGTGACGACATCGAGAAAATCGGCACCATCAGCGCCAACGGCAACGCCGAGATCGGCAAGCTGCTGGCCGACGCCCTCCGCCAGGTCGGCACCGAGGGCATCGTCGAGATCGAGGAAGGCAAGAGCCTGGAGACCGAGAAGGAAGTCGTCGAGGGCATGCAGTTCGACAAGGGCTACATCTCCCCCTACTTCATGAACAACCCCAGCACCCTCGAATGCGCGCTGGAGAATCCGTACATCCTCATCTTCGAGAAGAAGGTC
>CAYVVX010000956.1:0-1580 GCA_964455315.1 uncultured Planctomycetales bacterium
GCCGGAGGAACCGTAGGTTCCCCGGCTCCAGCGGCTCGGCCGCACGAGGTCATGGCCGGCGTCAGCGCGGTCGCGGTGGGATCTACGCCGCCACGCGGTAGTAGTGCTTCAGCACGCCGCCGAGTCGGGTGCGGCACCGGACCGTTCCTGGGTGGTCGGCCAATCGCAGCGGGGGAGGCCTTCCCACCGGCGTGCGGAACCTTATCGACGAGTGCGGGCGCTCCCGGTTGTAGTGCTCAAGGAACTCGGCGATCAAGTAATCGAGATGCCGCGTGCCAAGCACAATGAACCGGTTCAGGCACTCGTCCTGCACGGTCTGGATGAAGCGCTCGACGTGGGCGTTCAGGTTCGGTGCGCGATGCGGCAGGCGCACCGGCGTGATGTCGTGGGCCCGCAGGGCTTCGTCGAACGGTCGCCCGAACTTGGTATCGCTGTCCCGGGTGAGCACGCGACACTCGGTTGCGCCGTCGCCGGCCGCGGTCTTGAGCAGCGGAACCTGCGCCGCGACCCACGCGGCATCCGGGTGTTCCGTGCTCGCCGTGGCGAACGCCCTGCGTGTGGCGACGTTCACGAACACCAGCATGTAGGCGTCCCGGAAGCCCCGCACGGTGAGGATCCGATGTTGGACGAAGTCGCACGCCCACAGGGTCTTCGCGTGGGACTTGATGAACTCGTCCCAGGTGGCTTCGCCGCGTTCTGGGCTGGTCGGCAGACCCGCATCCTTGAGGATGTTGACGACCGTGCTGCGAGAGACCTTCACGCCCAGCTTCGTGAGCTCGCCCAGGATGCGGGTGTAGCCCCAGCCAGTTTCCTTGGCCAGCTTCAGGACAAGCCGCCGGATTTGCTCGGGCGTCCGGGGCCGCCCCGGCTTGCGGCCTTTCTGCTTCTTGGGGCGGCGCTTGTCGGAAGCATGGATCCACCGCAGGATGGTCCGGGGGCTGACGATCGAGACCAAGGCCTTGATGGCCGCTCCGAGTGGTTTGGCCAGCCGGACCAGCCGCGCGCGCTCCTCGGGCGTGACCCGGACGGGCCCTTCGATCTTCGAGCGGAGGACTTCGTTCTCGGCTTTCAGGTACTGGATCTGGCGGCGCAGGTCGGCTTGAGTGGACCCGGCCAGGACATCAAGCAGGCGGCGGAAGAGATTCGGCATCGCCCCAATCGTCGGGGCTCCGGGGTGGGGGGGAGGGTGCCAAAACGTGCGACTTTGAGACTCAGCCGCGCCCACCCGGCGATTCTGGCCCGCCCGACACCCCGATCCGGTCTCAACCAATCGCCGGCATGAGACTCCTTGGCTTGGCCGCAGCCGGCGGGGCGGCGGCAGAAAATGGCCGTCGCCCATATCGTCCAGGCAAGATCGTGCGGAGGTCACCCCGCAACGCCACATGGCCGGTCTGGAATACTTGTACCCCGCTGGCGGCCCTGAAAACGCGGTTTCCGCCCGTCCCCGTTAACGACCCTTGTCGATCGCACGCCCATCGGGTGACCCCGAGAGTGGTCCGCCAATCCTCCGAAACGGTCTTGTACAGGGAGCTTTCGACGCCGTCGCGGAATCGCGGCGGCGTTTTGGTTGACGGGCCGGC
>CAYVVX010000957.1:0-1579 GCA_964455315.1 uncultured Planctomycetales bacterium
ATTCAAGAGCCAGGAGGCTCGCCTGCGTGCGGCCCAGGAAACCGTGAAGACGATCGAGGCGTCCATGTCAGGCAACTCACGGACCATGGAAGTCCTCGACTTGGTCCTGCCCCGGGGCGGGCGCGTGGTCGAAGTGCTCGTCCAGCCTGGCGAATCGGTGGAGAACGGCCAGAGTCTGCTTCGAATCAGCAATTACGATCGCATGCTGGCCCGGGTCGCACTTCCCACTGGCCAGGCGGTGCCCGAGATCGGCGTAGCGACTGTTCTCCTGGCCGGCCACGAGGATCAACCGCTTTCCGTTGAGACGGGATCGCTGGCGGCCAGTGCGGATCCCGTGACCGGTGGCCAGACCCTGCTCTTCGAGATTGCCACCGACGGCTTGAGCGTGCAGCCGGGCATGCCGGCGACGGCGCGCTTTGATCTGCCCGGCGAACCATTGAACGGCACCCTGGTCCCGAGCGGGGCGATCGTGCGTTACGTCGGCGCGGCCTGGGTCTACGTGCAGTCGGATGAGACTCACTTCACCCGTCACGAAGTCACCTTGACCAAGCTGACCCCCAAGGGCTGGTTTGTCTCCGAAGGGCTTGCCCCCGGCAGCCCGGTGGTGGTGCAGGCGGCACAGTCGTTGCTGTCGGCGGAACTGAAGTTCGAGGCGGGCGGCGGCGGGGAAGAAGAGGAGTGACCGCTCCACTCCTCGGTCCAGCGCCGAACAGTGCCCCCGGTTCCACCGGGTATCAGAACTGGTAGAGATCATGCTGCAGGGCATCGTTGAAACATCCATTCGCGGGCGGGGCATCGTCATCGCCCTCGCCTGCGCCCTGGTCGCCTACGGCATCTATGAAGCCTACACCGCGCCGCTCGATGTCTTCCCCGATTTCGTGCAACCGCAGGCGGTCATTCAGACCGAGTCCCCCGGCCTCTCGCCCGAGCAGGTCGAGGCTCTGGTCACCGTGCCGGTGGAAAGCGCCGTTCAGGGCGTCATGAACATCGAGTCGGTGCGCTCGCAGTCCATCCAGGGGCTCTCGATCATCACCGTGGTGTTCAACGAAGGCACCGACATCTTCATCGCCCGCCAACTGCTCAACGAGCAGCTCTCCGCGATCGCGGAGCGTTTGCCCGCCGGCGTCAAGCCGCCGCGACTGACCCCGCTGACGTCGGCCACCATGGACCTGCTCAAGATCGGTCTCGTCTCAGATGCGCAGTCGCCGATGGAGTTGAGGACCTTCGTGGACTGGACCCTCCGGCCGCGACTGCAGGCCGTTCCGGGCGTCGCCGAGGTGGGCGTCATGGGCGGTGAGGTCCGCCAGATCCAGATCCAGATCGATCCGCAAGGACTCCTGGCTCACAACCTGAGCATCTCGGACGTGCTGGCCGCTGGCAGGGAAGCCACCGGTACGCGGGGGGCGGGCTTCATCGACACTGAGAATCAGCGGATCGTGCTGCAGTCGATGGGCCAGGCGATCACTCCCGAACAACTGGGCCAGGCGATCCTCACCGGCGGCGACGGCAGCCCCCTGACGCTCGGCGACGTGGCCAGCATCGTGGTCGGGGCGGAACCCAAATTCGGCGATGCCCTGAT
>CAYVVX010000958.1:0-1577 GCA_964455315.1 uncultured Planctomycetales bacterium
GGGCGTCGCCACGATGAAGCCTGGTGGGCAGCGCAAGCTCGTCATCCCGCCCGCCCTCGGCTACGGCGCCCGCGGCATCCCCGGCGCGATTCCCGCCAACAGCACGCTGCACTTTGATGTCGAGCTGCTGTCGATCGACTAAGCAGCGTGCGCTAGATGTTGTCCACGCTCGGAGCAGATCCTCGCCGCCAGTTGGCCGAAGGCCGCGTTGACTGCAGCCGTCAGCTCCTCGGTCGTGAAGTAGGTCCGCTCCGGCATCTCGTGGTGCTTGAGGGTCCGGAACAGCCGCTCGATGTCGTTCAGCTCTGGGCTGTACGACGGCAGGCGGAACAGTTCCAGCCCCTGCAGGCCCAGCCACGTCATCGCCTCCTTGACCACATGGCTGACGTGAATGCTGGCGTTGTCCAGCACCACGACGGTCCGTTGACCGTCGTGCAGCAACCCCTTCAGAAACTCGACCAGGTCCTCGGCCTTGAGCGTCCGGGGCTCGGTCCGCCAGACCAGTTCGGCCGCCGGCCCGTACGGCGCGTAGGCGGCCAGCGCGTTCACGCGGCGGCCCCGGGGGTTCTCGTACGGAACCTGCTTGCGCTGCTTCGGCAGCGACCACGACGAGGTCGTCGCCAGGCTCGGGCTGAACCCGCTCTCGTCCAGGTAGTAGAGCCGCAGCGTCCCGTTCAGAGCCCCTTTTTTAGCGTCTCCAAGGCCTCTTTCGCCGCGCTCACCGCCGCGGGATCCTGGCGGTGCGAGAGGGTGTGATGCGTGCGCACCCAGCGCGCGCCCAGCCGCTCCAGAGCGGCGCGCACCTGACGCCGACTGGTCGGCCTGCCCGTGGCGGCCAGGGCCTCGCCCAGTTGCCGGATGGTCCAGGTCCGGGGCTGTTCCAGCAGGCCTCGGACAGCCTCATCCAAGCCGCTGCGGTCGGCCGGCTCGGGACCGGGACGTTGGGGCCTGAGGCCCGCATCCCCGCCGGTCCGGTACGCCTCCAGCCAGCGTTGGACCGTGCGTTCGCAGCGCTCCACGTGCGTCGCGACCGCCGCCTCCGTCCAGCCGGCAGCCAGCAGCAACAGGGCTTCTGCTCGCTCCCTCACCTTCGGGTGCAGGTCGGCCTGTCGCATCAGCAGGCGCAGCCGGTGCTTCTCATCGTTAGATAGCTCAAGACAGGTGCTCATACGGGCTTCGACAACTGCTCCGCCCGAAGGATTCTTGAGCGAACGACATTATCCTGGGATCGCTGCTTAGCGAGGCGTCACCGCCCGAGTTCGGTAAGCATCAACAACCCGGCCGAAACGGCGTAGAGCATGAACATGATCAGCCCGGCGGCCGCCACCAGCCGTTTGCGCCGCCGCAGCGGCTCGGCCCGAATCGCGTCGAAGCACTCGGATGCCAAGGCAAAGATCAGCGGCTCGACCGGCACGCGGAACCGGTGGAGCAGGCCGAACCCGCTCATGGTCACGATCGCCAGCCAGCACACGATCCAGGCGATCAGCGGCGACGGCATCCGGATCCGGCCGGTTTTGAGCCGCGTCAGCCCGACCAGGACCACGCTGATGATCAGCGGCCAGAGCAGCGACAGCGGC
>CAYVVX010000959.1:0-1575 GCA_964455315.1 uncultured Planctomycetales bacterium
CCGAAGACCTGGCAGGTCAGGTCTGATGTAGCCCTGGTCGTGTTGAAAACCAGCACCGCCGCGTCGGTGTTTGCCCCGAATGCCTCGGAGGCGTCGAACCTGAGTAACCGCACGTCGCCGACGGGTATGTCGCGGGACCAGGCGTACAGCAGCACCCGCCGGGCGACGGAGGTTTTCAGGAGCAAGGCGACGGTAACGTCGGATTCGCCCGCGAGTTCCAGCAACCGCAGCGTGATCCACTCCGACACGTCGAAATTGCTCTTGCCGGTCCTGGCATCCATCCCCCGGTGCCCCATGAAGTTCGACTTCACCGGCAGGTTGGAGCCGGCCAGGGAGCCGATCCTGGAGGATGTTACCCAGGGGGGATTACCGACGATGAGAGCCGGCCGTGGACATGCCGCGAGTGCGGCTTTCCAATCGAAGGTAAAGAAATCCTCGTGATGCAGCTTTACGGGCCGAGGAAAGGGATGCTCCGCCAGACGTCCTTGCAGGCGGGACAGATACTGGTCGTTGATATCCAGCCCCAGGGCGGTCCGGGCTTCAGGAAAATGCCGCAGTGCGCTGAGCAGGAAGTTACCGATCCCGCAGGTGGGCTCGATGATCGTGGCCGGACGGACTCCCCCATCCGCGAGATGAAGGCAAACCCGATCCGCCAAACCCTCCGGGGTCTGAAAGTCGCCGAACTCGATGCGTTGGTTGGATCGAACCATGGTCGCCGTTTTCAGATAATGCGGGTGATGCCTTCGACCGTGCCCGCGCTGGATATCGCCCGCTTGTATTGCAGCCGCCACTGTAAGGCATTGGAAATCGTCAGGTACCCGAGGTTCGGGCGCTGACGCAGCAGTTCGTTCGCAATGCGTTGCAGTTCGATCTCATCCGCCGGCAGCATCCTGTCACGCATGAATGATATCAAATCCTCGTCATTGCCGTCGCTGTCGAGAATCTGCAGCAGCCCGCGCGTCGTCTGGTGGTCCGCTGTCCGGTGCTTCTCAACGAATACCACATGCCTCACGTTCAAGCGGGCGTTCTTGTGCCGGGTGTTGTCGGTCTTCTCATAGACGAACACCAGCAGCGCGTATCCCAGGCCGAAGATCTTTTGTCTCGCGGATGAGAACGGAGATGACGATTGCGGCTGTCTCACGCTCGTCGTCTTGATGTCCACCTCCAACTCAGGGAAGTCGATTCCCCTGGCCGCGTTGCCGCTCTGAAAAGTGAATCGCGAAGCCAGGTGGTGTACGAACTTTCCTTCCAGGTAGGTGCCCACCGCCTTTCCATCCGTAACTCCGAACAACTTTGGCTCATCGAACGCCGACTCCTTGACGGCGAACTCTCGGGCCGCCTCCTGCAGCGCCGGCAACGTCAGAACCGGATTCCGTCGCGAGGCCCGTGCCATCCTCCCGCCTTTCGCCTTCCTGCCGGTGTCGGCTGGGGCCACGCCTGGGCGACCCTCCGTCAGTACTCCCGCTCACGCCAACACCGGCTGCCCCAGGATGGGCAGCTCGTACGCCGACGGCGTCAGGCGCCGGATGACCTCTTCCGCGTGACCCGCCGGCTGGGCACGAATGTGAGCTTCCA
>CAYVVX010000960.1:0-1571 GCA_964455315.1 uncultured Planctomycetales bacterium
GACCAGCACGGTCGAGGCCCCCGCCTCCGCCCCGGCCGGCACGGAGCCGCCCGGCAGCGATGCGTCTTCCATCGAGCTGACCTGGACCGGCGAACTGCTGATCACGCCGGAACGGGGTTCGGCGGAATCGGCGCCGGCTCCGGCCGACGCCGCGGACGGGGCGGCGCCCAGGAAGAAGAACCGCTTTCATGTCTTCGCCCGTGGCGACAAGGTCGAGATCAACGACCCCAACAAGGGGCACGCGGTCTGCCAGGAGCTGGAGTACCACGACGAGACCCGGCAGGTGTGGCTGCGCGGCACGGCGGCGGAGCCGGTGGTGCTGCTGGCCGGCGACGACCAGGAGCTGCGCGGCGAGATCATCTACCTGGATGAAAAATCGGGCCTGGCCAGGATCGACGGGCGCGGCTCGATGGTCGATCGGGGCGGCGGCGAGGAAAACCGGGCCTCCAAATGCCCCGGGCTGCGCACCAGGGACGAGGAGGCTTCCGCCGACAGCCGGCTGGCCTGGAACAGAAGCGCCATCATCGAATTCGCCCTCAAGGAGGTCGAAGTCGTGGGACCGGACGGGCAGACCGTCCGCAGGAACGTCGAGTACCTCAAGCACGCGGTGTTCGAGGGGCAGGTCGAAGTCACCCAGGCCGGCATGACCACCTCCGGCGAACGGGTGGAAGCGTTCTTCGCCGAGCCGGACGCGACCGCGCCCCGCAACGGAGAAAACCGGCGGTCCAACATCGCCGCCACGCAGCTCCTGCTCAGCGGCGGCGTGCACATGAGCCGCGGCAAGCGGGGCGTGGCCGAGGCCATGACCTGCGACGACATGATCGTGGACATGACCGTCGACGAAAACGGCCGGAACGTCCCGCGGCTGGCCCGGCTCAAGGGCAACGTCCGGGCCCGGCAGAGCGAGCCGCTGGCCCGTCGCAGCCGGCTCATCTCCGCCAACGACGAGGTGCTGCTGCACATGGCGTCGGTGCCCGACCCGCCGACGGAGCAGGAGCAGCAGCTCTACCAACTGGCCGCGCAGCGCTGCGGCTACCAGCCGGACTCGCCCGAGTGGAAGCAGGTTGAGGCCAGGCTCGCCGCCCGCCGCAAGCTGGTCGCCACCCGCATCCAGGCCCGCGGCGATGCCCACGTCACGGTCAAGGATCCCGATCCGGCCAGGTCGCTGGACCTGACCGCCGACACGCTCGACTGCCAGTTGACCGAGGACGAGCAGATCACCCACGCGGACATCAACGGCAGCCCGGATCGCCAGGCGGAGATCGATCGCGGCGACTTCTTCATCCGCGGCCGCCACATCGCCATGGACCTCAACGCCCAGTCGCTCGATGTCCCGGGCGCGGGGACCATGCGCTTCCACACCAATAAGGATCTCGACGGCCGGGTCCTGCGCGAGCCGGTCCCGGTCACCGTGACCTGGGCCGACGGCATGACCATGCGCGGCCACGACAACCGCGGCACCTTCCGCGGCAAGGTCCGGGCCATGTCGCGCAACTCGGTGATGGACTGCAACGAGCTGCGGATGGAGTTCGCCGAGGATCAGAACCCCGACCAGGCGATGAGTACCGCGG
>CAYVVX010000961.1:0-1557 GCA_964455315.1 uncultured Planctomycetales bacterium
GTACCTCATCCGTGAGTCCGCGAAGATGGGCGCCCCGCGCCACCTGCAAGTGCGCATGGCCGGCAACGTGGCCCTCGATTTCCTGATCGGGCTGGCGCCCCTGGTCGGCGACTGGTTCGACCTGACCTTCAAGAGCAACCGCCGCAACCTGGACCTGCTCGCGCGGCACCTGGAGCGTCGGCCGCAAAGCCCGCCTGCCGGGACCTCCGCCCCGCCGCCGAAGTCATGACCCCGCTTGACCTGACCGCCGCCCCGGCGGACACTGCACGCCACCATTTCCCTTACGGAGACCGCACCCATGCGCACCGCGTGGCTGTCCGCGTCGCTCATCCTGGGCCTCGCTCAGGCGAGCCCGTCCCTCGGCGCCGACCTCTCGCCCAGGCCCAACATCGTCTTCATCCTGGCCGACGACCTCGGCTACACGGACCTGCACTGCTATGGCAGCGGCTACTACCAGACGCCCCACATCGACCGGCTGGCCGAGCAGGGCATGCGTTTCAGCCGCGGGTACACCTGCGGGCCGAACTGTCAGCCGACCCGGGCGGCGTTGATGAGCGGGCAGTACGGCCCGCGCACCGGCATCTACACCGTCGGCAACATCGACCGGTTCGACTGGCGCTCACGACCGCTGCGCCCGGCGGACAACGTCGTCAGCCTGCCGCTGGACAAGGTCACCATCGCCGATTCCCTCAAGAGGTCGGGCTACGCCACGGCCATGTTCGGCAAGTGGCACCTGGGCAACCACGGCGATCACCACCCCGGCAAGCGCGGCTTCGACGAGGCCATCGAGTCCTCCGGCCGGCATTTCAAGTTTGTCACCGACCCGCCCGTGGAGCACGACGCCGACGCCTACCTGGCCGACTTCCTCACCGACAAAGCCGAGAGCTTCATCCGCCGGAACCAGGATCGCCCGTTTTTCCTGTACCTGCCCCACTTCGGGGTGCATTCGCCGTACCAGGCGAAAAAGGATCTGATCGCCCGGTTCAAAGAAGAGCCACCGGCCGGCGGGCACAACGACCCGGTCTACGCGGCCATGATCGCCAGCGTGGATGAGAGCGTGGGGCGGATCATGCGGCTGCTCGACGAGCTGAACCTGTCGCGCAACACGCTGCTGATCTTTGCCAGCGACAACGGCGGCGTCGGGGGGTACAACCGCGAAGGGATCATCGCCCACGACGTCACCGACAACGCCCCGCTCCGCGGCGGCAAGGGCATGCTCTACGAGGGCGGCATCCGCGTGCCGTACATCTTCCGGATGCCCGGCAGGATCGCCCCCGGCGCCACCTGCGACGTGGCCATCAACAGCGTGGACCTGTACCCGACGCTGCTGGAGTTCGCCCGCGCCGAAGCCCCGAAGAATCAGCCGCTGGACGGCACCAGCTACCTGCGCATCCTGTTCGACGGGCCCGACGCGGCCGGCGAGCGCCCGCCGCTGTTCTGGCACTTTCCCGGCTACCTCGGGGCGAACAAGAACACCTGGCGAACCACCCCGGCCGGGGCGATTCAGGCGGGTGATTGGAAGCTGCTGGAGTTTTTCGAGGATGGCAGGCTGGAGCT
>CAYVVX010000962.1:0-1557 GCA_964455315.1 uncultured Planctomycetales bacterium
GGCCGCTCGCCGACGTGATCCACCGCCGTGCCGTTCGATCACCTCGCGCAGGGTCAGCGGACTGTTCTCGCCCGCCACGTTCATCGGGTCGATCTCCCACGCCAGCAGCGTCTGGCTGCCGACGACGGCGCCGGACCAGACCAGATCGAGGTGCACCAGGCGGCCGTCCGGCAGGAGGCGGAAGCGGATTTCCCGGATGTCGTATTCGTCATGCAGGCGCGAAGCCAGGTAGGTGACGCCCTGCAGCAGCGAAAAGCTGTCCACCTTGACCCACACCCCTTCGGCGACCTCGTCGAGCTTGGTCGGCAGGCCCAGTTTCTTCTCGATGCGCCGCTGCGCCGCCGCGATGAAGTCCTCGCCCAGCATGTCCTCGAGCGGCCAGCGCGCCTTGAGGGCGTCGGAGAATTCGTTGACGGTCTGGTCGAGCCGCTGGCCCATCGCCCCCACCTCGTCGCGGATGATGCCGACGAAGCGGTCGCGCTGGCCGACATCCATGTCGGGGTAATCGAGCAGGTTCTCGACGGCGGCGCGGATGTTGCCGAGCGAGGCGCGGCTGCCCTCGGTGAGGGACTGCAGCAGAGCGTCGCGCCGGCTCTCCATCTCGAAGTTGCGCGTGATGTTGTCCAGCATGAGGACGTAGCCGGCGATGCTGCGCTCCGCCTCCGCCCCGCCGTCCCGTGCAGCCCCGCGCACCGGCGCCATCTGCACGCGGATCAGCTGTCCGGCGCGGCTGGCGGTGACGAAGTTGGCCGTCGGCTGCAGGCTGCCGCGCGCCAGGCGCTGCTGGATGTTCTCCAGAGCGTGGGCGATCAGGTTGCGCTCGAGGATGGCGAAGATCGAGCGCCCCAGCCCGATCAGGACGCCGTCCTGCGCGGACTGACTTTCGCCGGCCAGCGCCTTGAACTGCAGCCGGGCGCGGTTGTTGTAGAGGAGGATGCGGCCATCGAGGTTGCAGACCACGACGCTCTGCGTCAGTTCCGACATGAGGGCCGCCAGCCGGTTCTTCTCCTCCTCGATGGAGGCCTTGGCCTCCGCTATCCTGTCCCCGACGTCGCGCTGCAGGGATTCGCGCTGCTCGGCCAGGGCGTTGACCACCTGGGCCAGGGTCCTGATTTCCGGCGCCCCCAGTTCCTGCAGGCGCAGGCCGGGATTGGCGTTGACCATGACCAGCGCCTGCTCGCGCAGCGTCAGCGGCGCCAGCGCATAGGCCCGGTAGACGGCGTGCACGATGAGGCCGAGCACGAACCAGGTCATCAGGATGATCAGGATCGACAGTTCGATGCGCGGCTGCAGGATGGCCAGGAAAGCCTGGCGTTCGGCCTCTTTCATGTCGGCCCACAGGACCGTGCCGAGCGCACTGAACAGCAGCACCAGCAGGAGGTAGACGCTGCCCAGGATGAGGGCAAGCTTGAGCTTGCCGGATTGCGCCGCCATGGAAGACCTCAGGATTCGCCGAGTATCTGCCTTACCTGGGCGATCAGGTCCTTGGTGGAGAACGGCTTGGTCATGTAGGCATCCGCGCCCAGGGCGGTGCCCTTGGCGACTTCGGTGTCGCGC
>CAYVVX010000963.1:0-927 GCA_964455315.1 uncultured Planctomycetales bacterium
GTCCACCCTGCACCATGCCGCAGTCCACCAGAAAACGGCTGCCCGCGGCCTGTACCAGAAAGCACGAGCCCGTGACCTCGCGGGCCGCGCCGAGAAAAGTGATGTTCATCGGGTTTGCTCGCACTCCGGTGCCATCCGGTTCTGACGATCGAAGGTGTCCTGGTGGCAGCGAACGACGTCGGGTATGGACTTGCATTGCGATGCCGCGCCACGGATCGCTGCGCCGCCTCATCGAGTTCGTTTGATATCTCTCGTCGTTGTCGCGGGTTTCGCCCAGGCCAGGCTGCGCCAGGAAATGGCGGCGATCGCCACCCACACCAGCGTACGCAAGCTCATGGCGATGACCGTGCGCGTTTCGTAGGCCCCGCCGGCATGGACGTGCGCGCCGAATGCCGCAAAGGTCAACGCGGTTGCGACGGCGATGGCGACGGCCAGCCACACCGCCCAGCGATGCTGCCGCCACAGGCCGGCGCCGGCGATGACGTAGGCGAAGCCGGCCAGAAAGTTGAACCAGAGCACGAACGGCACATAGTCCCCGGCAGAGGCTCGTGCGGCTTCACCGCCAAACAGGATCGTGCCGCCTTCCTTGATGGTCAGCAGTCCGAACGCCACGGCGACCAGGGAAACGACCCGGGTACGCAGTCTGTTCTTGTTCATGGATATCCTCGCATTCTTCCACGCCCCGGGGGATTTCCGGCCGGCTCTCATTGCCCTGGAACGGCCAGTGCGGAGCGGTAGGAAGCAAAAGCCTCGTTCGCCTTGTGCAGGAACGATTCCACTGGCTGCGGCGTGACATGGGTTTCGAGGACCAGCTTCTGGGTGATGCCGACAAGCAGAATCGCCGCCGCATGGGGTTCGATGTCGGCTCTGACCAGTCCCTGCTGCCTGGCGCGCTCGATGATTCGCGCCTGGCGGGCGGCATAGCAG
>CAYVVX010000963.1:937-1551 GCA_964455315.1 uncultured Planctomycetales bacterium
CTGCGATCGTTATCCTGCGCCAACCAGAACAACAGGCGCCTGGGGACATCGGGGTGCCTGGCGATGAACGTGATCTGCTGTCGGAAGACGTCGCCCAGTTCCTGCAGCGGATCGCCTTGCCCCTCGCAGTGGACTGGGCGCATGAGCCGGCCCCTCACCCTGGCAAGGAATCCTTTCCGGCCACCGTTGCTGTCCGTTGGCGGAGGCGACCAGTCATCCTCGACCACAACGGCGGCTCTGCCCGGGTTGTCAGTATCCGCGAACAGGTAATGACGCGTGGTTGCCCGCCATCGCTCGAGATGCTCCTGATCGAACGGATTCGTCCTGTCGCTCGTCATGATGCTTTCTCCTTTGCTTTGCAACCGGCATCTGCCGCCTTCTCGGCCCGCCGTTGTGCGTCAGCGCTCGGCATCCCTCCTGCGCCATGCCGCTGGCCATCGGAGGGCACGAACCGGCGGCTCCGCGGGCCGCGCGGAGAAACCTCGATTGCCCGGTGTGTTCACTCCGATTTGCGTACCGGGCAGGTGCTCCGACCGAGCAGGCGATAGGCTGGGCAGCGCCCGGCCAGGCCCGTGGTCAGGGGCATCAGGCCAATGACGCCCAACCAGCGCCAG
>CAYVVX010000964.1:0-1541 GCA_964455315.1 uncultured Planctomycetales bacterium
CCGGCTGGTTCCGCGGAGTGGTCGACGAGATCCGCATCTACAGCCGCGAGATCACACCGCTGGAGGTGGCCCAGTGCTTCGACGGCGAGGCCTTGACCCGGGCCCTCAACGCGACGCAACGCAGCGACGCGGACCTCGCCGCCCTGCGAACATACTACTTCTCCGCGATCGATGGAGAGGCGCGGAAAGCGGCCGGGAACCTGCACCAGGCCCGGGCCGCGTGGCGCAAGACCATGGACGACGTCCGCGAGCTTCCGGTCATGCAGGAGATGGCCCAGCCGCGCCCCACCTTCATCCTGGCCCGCGGCGAGTACACTCAGCCCACCGAGCAGGTCGCGCGGGAGACGCCGGGGTTCCTGCCGCCGTTCCCGGAGGATCAGCCGCGCAACCGCCTCGGGCTGGCCCGCTGGCTGATGTCGCCGAACCATCCGCTGACCGCCCGCGTGGCCGTGAACCGCTTCTGGACCGAGTTCTTCGGCCGGGGCATCGTCCTGACCTCCGAAAACTTCGGCACCCAGGGCGACTTCCCGTCCAACCCGGAACTGCTCGACTGGCTGGCCCGCGACTTCGTCGCCTCCGGCTGGGACGTCAAGCGGTTCTGCCGGCAGATCGTCCTGTCAGCCACCTACATGCAGGACTCGCGGGTTTCGCCGCCCATCCGCGGCTTCGACCCGGACAACGCCCTGCTGACCCGCGGGCCGTCCAAGCGGCTCAGCGCCGAGATGCTCCGCGACAACGCCCTGAACCTGGCCGGCCTGCTGGTCGAAAAGCTCGGCGGCCCCTCGGTCAAGCCGTACCAGGCGGAAGGGTCGATGTGGAAGGATCTCAACAACTTCGTGCCGGTGTACGAGCGCGACAAGGGCGAGGGCCTCTACCGCCGCTCCATGTACACCTGGTGGCGGCGGACCACGCAGCCGCCCAACATGGTCATCTTCGACGCCGCCCAGCGCGAGATCTGCACCGCCCGGCGGCAGCTCACCCTCACGCCGCTGCAACCGCTGGTCATGCTCAACGACGTGCAGTTCGTGGAAGCCGCCCGCGTGTTCGGCGAGCGCATCCTCCGCGAGGGTGGCGGATCGCCCGAACAGCGCCTCTCCTGGGCCTTCCGCGAGGCGACCGCCCGCCCGCCGACCGAAGCGGAGATGATTGAGCTGGCGGCGCTGTACGCCGAACAGCTCGCCTACTTCCAGAAGGAACCCGAGCGGGCCGAGAAGCTCCTCCTGGTCGGCGATCACGTGGCCGACGCGGCACTGCCCAAGGCCGAGCTTGCGGCCGCCTCCGTGGTGGCCAGTGCACTGATGAATCTCGACGCGTGCCTCATGCTGCGGTGAATCCATGAAACCTGAACCTGTCGATCCGCTGTTCATCACCCGTCGCCAGCTCTTCTCCCGGGCGGGCATGGGCCTGGGCACGGCCGCGCTGGCGTCGCTGCTGCCGCAATCGATCTATGGCGCGACTGATGAGCCGCAGGTCTGGACGGGGCTGCCCGGCGTTCCTCACTTCACCCCCAAGGCCAAGCGGGTCATCTACCTGTTCATGTC
>CAYVVX010000965.1:0-1535 GCA_964455315.1 uncultured Planctomycetales bacterium
CAGTGCATCGACATTGGCCATGGATGCCTCGCGCATCGCCACGCCTGCGCTCATGCCGGCCTTCAGGCGCTGACCGCCCACCTCGACAGGCGCCTGCTCGACGGCACGCCGTATGCGTTCGGCGCAGGCGAGCGCCGCCTGCAACGGAGTGTCCGGGCAGATGACCAGGAATTCGTCGCCGCCCGTGCGGCACACCACGTCCTGGCTGCGCACGGCGCTGCGAATGGTCGACGCCACCTGCTTCAGGTAGGCGTCGCCGATATCGTGTCCGTTGGCGTCATTGACCTGCTTGAACTGGTCGAGGTCGATCACCATGCAGGCCAATGGCCGCTTGTTGCGCACGCTGGCCGCCCACTCCTGCTCCATGTGCGCCATGGCATGGCGGCGGTTGGGCAACCCGGTCAGGTCGTCGGTCAGCGCCGCCTCCTGCAGCCGGCGGTTGGAGATCGACAGTTCCGCGGCGAAACGCCGCAGCTCCTCGCGGTCGTGTTCTATCTCCCGATGCAGATGCACGATGCGCCGGCTCGCGCGCAGACGCGCCGCCAGCAGGCGCGGCTCGACGGGCTTGGCCAGATAGTCGTCCACGCCGATCTCGAAACCCTTGGCCAGCGTCTCGCCGCTTTCGTGCGCCGTCAGCATCAGGATGTAGATGCCGCGCCCCAGACGCGTCTCGCGCAATGCCCGGGTGACCTCGAGGCCATCCGGTTGCGGCAGGCTGCGGGCGACGACGAGAACATGCGGCTGGACTTCCAGGGCAAGGCGCAGCGCCTCCTGTCCGTCGGCCGCCTCGACAACCTCATAGCCGTCCTGTTCCAGCGTCGCGCGTGCCAGGGCACGGACCGCCTGCTCGGCATCCGCCACCAGAACACGCAGGCACGACGGCCCGGATGCCTTCGCAGGAGCCTCCTCCTCCGCCGTCGAACTGGCCAGCTGATCGAAACTCGGCAAGGGCGATGCGGCCACGTTGAGGATGGTGGCCCACTCCCGCCACTCCGCCACGACGCCATCGCATAGCTGAATGAGGTCGCCGTTCTCGATCGACAGGCGCGCGCCCAGCACGAACAGGCGCGGCATGGCCGCCGTCCGTCCTGCCTCGTCCGCAATGCAGATGTCGGCGATCAGCCGGGACAGCGCCAGCGACTGGACCAGCGCATACTCGCGGCTGCTCCTCGAGAAAACCGTCTCGTCGCACTGCTCGTGGGCATGCACGACGTCGCAGAAGATCTTCGGCAGCCCCCAGTCCGACAACATGGCGACCGTCAGGTCGCGGTGATTCATGGCGAACCGCTCCGTTTCCAGGCCGGCCAGGTCGGTCTGGCGGGTTTTCGACGCCACGCGAAGGACGGCGGAATAGTCCTCCGGATACAAGGTCGCCAGGGCCAGCTCGCCGACCCGGGCCAGCAGCCCGACGGAAAACGCCTCTTCGGCCTGCGCCGCGCGCGTGCGCAGGGTCAGTTCCTGCAGGGCGATGCCGCAGGCAAGCGATGCCGTCCAAAAATGCGGGTAATCGAAACCCCTGCAGGCGCCATCCTTGT
>CAYVVX010000966.1:0-1532 GCA_964455315.1 uncultured Planctomycetales bacterium
AGCGGCTGCGCCCGGCGGCCGAGCTGCTCGAATCGGCGGCGATCCAGCTCGACGCGGGGAAAGCCATCGTGCAGGGATGCACCTTCGCGAAGGAAGGGTTGAGCGTCCGCGTCGGGCAGGAGGTCAGCTCCGCGATCCTGACCGCCAACCAGGCCTCCGGCGGCTTCAACTTCGAAAACCAGGCGGGGAGCCGCACGCAGGCGCTGGCCAACGAGACCAGGATCGAACTGAGCGAGCAAGCCCGGCCGCACTATCAGATCCAGGTCGGGGGCATGGGCGACGGGCAGTTCCTGAAGGGCTGGCATGGGCGCGAAGGGCTCGGCGCGGGGCCGGGGCCGAAAACCATGCGCTGGTCCCGGCCGGCGTCTCAACTGATCCTGCCGGTCATCCCCGGCAAGCCGTACGAGATCAGCATCGAACTGAACGTTCCCGCTCAGGCCGGGTCGACCGACGCCGGGCTCTACCTGGAGGGAAAGCGGATCGCGGCCATGCCGAAGGGTTCCTCGACGCTGGCGGCCCGGCTGCCGCCCTCGCAGTCGGAGAGCGTGACTCTGGAACTGCGCTGCGTCGGCTGGGTGCCCGCGAAGACGCTGCCCGGATCGAAGGACGATCGGATCCTGGGCGTCAGCGTCTACTCGGTTCTGATGCAGGCCGAAGGTGCTGAGGGCGATGCCTTCAACGCCAATACGGGACAGTAGCCGGGGCAGTCTCTGGTCCGCGACCACGACGGGCTGAGCGGCGGTTAGGAATGCCCTCGCGGCGGGAACGCCGGAAGGCGACAATGACCATCAGCCGGTGAAACGGAAGCGGGCACTGGAGGCGTCCACCCCGCCAGGGATAGCCGGCCGGGTGTGCGACGAATGGTCCCGGGGCGACCACCACGCCGCCGCCCACCCCTGCCATTCAGAGCATTCCCCCATGCCTCCCAAAAACGCACGCTCCGACGGCGGGGTTGTATGTAAGGCCCGTGACCTAACTCTCCAACTCAGGCTGAACCATTACAGACGGCCACCGCCCAGAAGTTTGGTCGCAGGAAATTGCGATGACCAAACATAATGGGCCGATCAGGCAGGCGCGGACGGTCGCCTGCAAGCCATCCGCCACACTTGCTCACTACCCCCAAGGGGATTTGAACCCCTGTCTTCAGGATGAGAACCTGATATCCTGGGCCACTAGACGATGGGGGCGCCGGTGGGGACACCGGTTAAGCTGTCGAAGGGTAGAATAGCTGCCTCGTGTGAGCGAGTCAACGGCGTCGATCCGGCGTCGCGAAGGGCATTCCTGCCGATATAATCCCCCGGTATCGTCGGCGTCAGGCGCCGCTGACAGGTTGTCCCCCTCAGGATCGCTTCCCATGCCCCAGACGGTACGCATCCGGGATCTCAAGGATCATGTGCTGGCAACGGTGACCCTGCAGGGCTGGCTCTACAACAGCCGGGTGGGCTCCAAGGTCTGCTTCCTCATATTGCGCGACGGCAGCGGGCTGTGCCAGTGCATCTTCGCGAAGGAGACCGTCACCGCCGAGGTCTTCC
>CAYVVX010000967.1:0-1523 GCA_964455315.1 uncultured Planctomycetales bacterium
CAGGAACAGCGTTCCCATGGTCCGCAGGAGGATGACCAGGTCGAGCTCCATGGACATGTGCTTGATGTACCACAAATCGAGCTGGAGCTTGCGGCGGGCGTCTTCGACGCTGGCGCCGTAGCGGTAGTTGATCTGGGCCCAGCCGGTCAGGCCGGGCTTGATCAGGTGGCGCTCGTTGTAGAACTGGATCTGCGGGCAGAGCTCGGTGACGAACTCGGGGCGCTCCGGGCGCGGGCCGACTACCGACATCTCGCCGATCAGGATGTTCCAGAGCTGGGGCAGCTCGTCCAGCCGGCTGCGGCGCAGGTACCAGCCGATGCGGGTGACCCGCGGATCGTTCTCGGCGGCCCAGGCGTGCCCGTTTACTTCCGCGCTGACGTACATGGTGCGGAACTTGTGCAGGTGGAACGAGCGCCCGTTCAGACCCACGCGGCGCTGGCGATAGAAGATTGGCCCGGGGCTGTCCAGCACGATCAGCAGCGCGATCAGCGGCCACAGCGGCAGCGTGACCAGCAGCCCGACGATGGACATGACCACGTCGAAGACGCGCTTCATGATCAACTGGGCTTCGCGGTAGTGCTTCAGGTCGGCGAACAGGAACCAGTGCGGCTCGAGATGATCGACGGGGACTTCGCTGAGCACCTGCTCATAGAAGGTGGACAGGTTGGTGACCCGGCAGCCGAGCCGCAGGCAGGAGAGCGTCTTCTCCAGCACGCGGAGGTTCTTGGCCGCGGCCGGCCCGACCACCACTTCGGCCACTTCGTGGTCGACGCAGATGCGTTCGATGTCCTCGACGGTGCCGAGCACGCGGCGCCCGTCCATGATCCGCCCGACCTCGATCTCCTCCAGCGAGATGTAGCCGAGCAGTTCGTAGCGGCGTGAAAGTCCGTCGCCCATGCCCGCGGGTCGAAGCCGCGACTTGCGGTCGGTGCCCACGATCAGGAAGCGGCGGCGGTAACTGGGGATGCACGCGCAGGCCAGCAGCCGCACCGCCGGCGCCACCGCCAGGTACAGCGCACCGGCCAGCAGCAGGGCCCCGCGGCTGTGCACCGAGTGCATGCCCAGCCAGATGACAATGTATGCCAGCGCGACCGCGCCCACCCCGGTCAGCAGCGATCGAACCACGATCCGCGAGCGGCGCAGCAGCGTCTGCTGCTCATAGAGCCCGAAGACCAGCCCGGCCACGATCAGCAGCGGGCACTGGATGAGGCTGGTTTCGAACCAGCCGATCTGGATCCACTCCCCGCCGGGAAGCCAGACGAACCACTCGTATCCCAGGTAGACCCCGGTCCCGATGATCAGCAGGTCGAGCACCGACCAGATCAGCCAGGGCATTTCGAGCAGGGTGTTGCCGACGGTGCCGGCCCACGAGGCGCGAGTCGGCAGCGGCGCGGGTTCGGTGATCGCAAGCCGGGGGAATCCGGCCCGCACAGGCGGCCGAACGGCGGGCGAGCCTCTCGGCGGGGCGTACTGCTTTGTTGTGTCCGAGGCCAAGAAGCTGTCTCCTGCGGCTGCGGAGGTTT
>CAYVVX010000968.1:0-1523 GCA_964455315.1 uncultured Planctomycetales bacterium
CAGGCCGCACATCATCGCCACCATGCGCGAATCAACCTGGCTTCGCGGCCCCGCGTTCATCACCGTGGTCATCACCATCATTGCGCTGCTGTCCGCCTGTTTCACGGCCTATTTCATCATGCACTTCATCAACGACCTGCTCGGTGGCGAATGAGTTCGCTCGCATTGGACGATGTGGCCGGGGTGATCAACCGCTGGTCCGGCCGGCACATCCAGGGAGCCCGGCGATGAAGGTCATCGACGTGCTGGGCCCCGAGGGCATCATCGCCCGGCGTCTGCCGAGCTACGAATCCCGGCCTGAACAGCTCCAGATGGCCGAAGCGGTCGAGCGGGCCTTTGCCGAGTCCCGTCACCTGCTGGTCGAGGCCGGCACCGGCGTCGGCAAGAGCTTCGCCTACCTGGTGCCGGCGCTCGGCCAGGTCACCGCCGCCGGGCTTCGCGTGGTCATCAGCACGCACACCATCGCGCTGCAGGAGCAGATCATGCAGCGCGACATCCCCTTCCTCCGCTCGGTCTGGCCGGACGAGTTCACGGCCGTGCTGGTCAAGGGGCGTCATAACTACCTGGGGCTGCGCCGGCTCAAGCAGGCGGTGGAGAAGCAGAAGGGGCTGCTGTTCAACGAAGGCGAACTGAAGGAGCTCTGGCGGATCCAGACCTGGTCCCAGCAGACCGACGACGGCTCGCTGAGCGAACTGGCTCCGGCGCCGGACCATTCCGTTTGGGAACTGGCCCGCAGCGAGCATGACAACTGCATGGGCCGGCGGTGTCCGCTGTACAGCCAGTGCTTCTACCAGCGGGCCCGCCGCCGGGCGGAGAACGCCAAGATCCTGGTGGTCAACCACGCCCTGCTGCTGTCCGACCTGGCACTGCGGCAGCAGGACGCCGCGATCCTGCCGAAATACGACCTGGCGATCATCGACGAGGCCCACACGCTGGAGAGCATGGCGGCCGAGTACTTCGGGCTGAGCATCAGCGCGAACGGGGTTCGCCACCTGCTCAACCGGCTGCACAATCCGCGCACGCGGCGCGGCTTCCTCTCCGCGGTGCAGTCGGAGCCCGCCCTGGCGGCCGTGGATCGGGCCCGTGACGCGGCCGATGACTTCTTCACCACGCTGCTGGACTGGCAGCGCAACGCGGGCAAGCCCAATGGTCGCGTCCGCGGGCCGATCCCGCTGCACAACCACCTCTCGCCCGAACTGGGGGCGATGATCTCCGAGCTGCGCCCGCTGCGCGACCGGCTGAAGAAGGAGGAGGATGTGGTCGAGCTGACCAGCCTGATGGGGCGGGCGTCAGCCATGGCAACCCAGCTCGAAGCGCTCATGCAGCAGGATACCGAGGACGCCGTCCGTTGGATCGACGTGCAGGGAAGGCGGCAGACCAACGTGCTGCTCAATGAAGCCCCCATCACCGTGGCCGACGCGCTGCGCCAGCGCCTGCTCGACGAGGTGCGGAGCGTGATCCTGACCAGCGCGACGCTGTCCGTCGGCCGGCGCGACGGGTTCGACTACATCCGCTCGCGGCTG
>CAYVVX010000969.1:0-1522 GCA_964455315.1 uncultured Planctomycetales bacterium
TGCCCAGTCCGCCGGGCGGGGTCGAGGGATCATTCCACACGCCCTGGGGAGTGCTGAACAGCCTGTAGGTGGTCACGAACACGCCACCGCCGTTGGTGTCCACCGCGATCGCGTGGTCCGGCTCGAAACCGCTCTCGAACCGCGTGCCCACCGATCCGGACACGCGCTTGCGTTCGTCGTCGGAGGTGTCCGGGGTGGACTTGTCGTCCATGGTCAACGCGGCGCCGAGCCCCTGCACCGCCCGGGGCGGACCGTTCGGCGAGCAGCCCGGCAGTTCATCGGCCCGCGGCGCGATCTCCGTCCGCAGCGGGTTCTGGCCCACGCCGGGGGTCAGGTCCGTGTCCAGCAGGATTACGATCGAGTTGCCGTTCTGCTCGAGGTTGCCGGTGACCCCGATGTAGAGGTATGTACCATCATTGCGGACGAACAGCTCGTCCAGCTCGGAGCCGGGAAAGCCGCCCGGGGTCAGCCGCTGATCCCCGAACCCGGTGTAGTTGGTCTGAAACGCCGAAGCCGCCGCGGAGCCCCATTCCTGGTTGGGGCCTGCGTTAATGGTGCCGTCAAAAATGACCTGCGCGCCCAGCCACGGGCTGCTTACCGCGATGGCCACAGCCCCCACGGCCGCCGGCCTCAACCACGCTCGGTTCCATCGCTCGCCCACGAAATGCTCCTTCCTCGACCGTCCTGGCTTTGGCATGCCAACGCACCCGTCACCGGTCGCCATGATGACATGATGGCGACCGATGCAGGCCACTCACCTGCCCCTGCGTCAACCGTACGACCGGTTCCGCCCACTCCGGCTTAGAATAGGCGCCTGTCAGGCGGAAGCATCAATCAAACCTGCGAATCCAAGGAGGGGTCGGCGCCGGGGCGCCCGGAATGCGTTGATGGGAAACCTATCCGCTCCTTGTGCGGTTGCCGCCGCTCCTGATCGCCGGAAATGCTCCGAAGATGAGGACTGTTCAGGCAACAGCAACCGCCGCTCCTAGTATTCTGTTCTACTTGGAATCCCGGGGCAAAGTCAAGGTTGAACTGCGTCCAGCAGCGCTTTTCGACGGGTCCAGCAGCCAATGTTTCAGGGTGGCTATAAGTATTGCCGGCAATGCCGCTACCCCGCCGCGGCATGGGGTGTTTACCTTACGATTACGGCCAATGTCCCGTGTCGCCCAGGCCCCCGGTCTGCTGGGACGGCTGGGGAAACGCCCGCTGATTCTCTGGCGTATCGGGCATGCTCACCGTGGTGCCGGCGACCAGCTTCACATGCCGGTCATGCCACCGCCACTCGGTGTCCGCCTGCCGCTCGCAGCCCTCGGCCACATCCACCGTCAAGCGGCGCAGTGCCGCTTCGGGAAGTCGGGACCGGGCCCGGCAATAGCAGCCCGTGGCAATAGTCTTTCCGCCGACCGCGCGCCAGTCGCGCCGGTCGATCAGGCGGCCGGGACCAGGGCGGCGCGAGGGGCGCCAATCGCGGCCTGAGAGGTTAACAGGTGACGTACAATCGCCTCCAGGTGCCACCAGAGCC
>CAYVVX010000970.1:0-1513 GCA_964455315.1 uncultured Planctomycetales bacterium
CGCCCAGATCGTCTTCACCATCACCAACCACGGATTGATCACCGCTGAGAACGTGCGCTTCAACGTCTCCAGCAGCAGCACCTGGAAGCTCACCCCGCTGGTCAGCGAAATCGGCGATCTGGCCGCGCTGACCTCCGTGCAGGTCCCGGTGCTGTTCGAAGACAGGCGCTTCCTCAGTGAGCCCCTCTTTCAGCCGGTCGCCTGCGATCATCCGCTCGCCCAGGTCGCGTGGGATCTGATCTGCGGGACGCGCCGCACCTATGGCACCGGCGTTGCAATGACCCAGGCCGGCAGTTGCCCCGTGGCCGGACCCGGCGGGTACATCTGGCCGGTCGGTGCCGCGGGGCCCGGCGGACCGATCAACGTCCAGCCCGGCCCGTACCAGCCGCGCCCGTGCGATCCGTGCGACTTTGACCGCGCCGCTGCGCTGCTGGAGTGCCTCATTGGTGCCATCCCCGGGCCCATCGGATGTGCTGCCAGTATCGGTAGCGCCGCACGCTCCTGCTACGGCGCTGCCAGCAGTCCCTCGCTGGCTGCCGCGGCGGCCTGCGTCGCCAACAGCGCGGGTGCCGCGGCCGGATGCCTGGGCGGACCCGTGGGCGGCGCTGTCGGCCTGGCGATCTGCCTGGCGCAGTTGCCGAAATGTGACGGCATGGGCGGCCCCGGAGGCGGCGGGGGGCCGGGTAACTCGGTGCGCGGGCTGGAGATCTACACCGCCCTGAACGGCGGCGATCCACCTCCATCCCCCGCTTCACCGAACGTTGAGCTTGCGGCCGCGTACCTGGACCTGCAGGTACAACGCGTGCTGACCATCGTGGATGCCTGGGCGTATCCCTATGGCGATCCCGTGTGGCTCACCAGCGACCCAGGTGAGACCGACCTGCACCAGGACTGGATCCTGGCCTTCCACGCCGCCGGCGCTGCCGCGTCCGACGGCGGCGCGGCGATCACGCCTGACGAGGAAGCCGCGCTGCGGGCCATGCCGCTTGCCAGCCACCTCACCGCGGAGAACGTCACCGTGCTGCTGGCCCGCTGGAACCGCAGCGTCGATTACTGGAGCCAGGGCATCTTCAACCTCGCCGACGTGCCGCAGGGGCAGAGCGACGATTTCATCGCCCTCGACGTGCATGTCCAGAAGGGCGAAGCCGCCGCGACTGCGTCCGAGGCCATCACCAACGAGGGCTTCACCGATCTGATGGATGGCGTCACCGCCGGGGTCAATGCCCTCGACGACGCCCTCAGCACGCCGGCCGAGGGCATCTGCGCCCGCGTCCGCATCCAGATCGAGCAGGAAGCGGTGATCAGCCGCAACGCCTTCCTCGCGAAGCTGGACATCTCCAACGACAGCGACGACCGCACCATCGAAAACATCGCGGTTGATCTGCATATCGAGGATGTCACCGGCGTGCCGTCGCTCGATAAGTTCGGCATCCTGCCACCGATGCTGGTCAACCTCAGCGATGTGTCCGGCGGCGGAAGCCTTGGCCCCGCCAGCGCCGGCTCGGCCGAGTGG
>CAYVVX010000971.1:0-486 GCA_964455315.1 uncultured Planctomycetales bacterium
TGGCGCCGCGCTCACGGGCGACCATCGCTTCGAGCGCTTCAATGCCGGCGCGGGGTGGCGCTTCACGTTGGCGGCTTTCGGTGATCTGCGCGCCGCCCGGGCGGCCGAGGAGCAGGCCCTCATCGAAGCCGAGCGGCAGGTGGATCAGATCCGCGCCCAAGTTGTGCTCGCCCGCGAGTCCAGCCGGACCAACGCCGAACTGGCCGGCCTCGCCCAGCAGCAGGTGGACTACGCCCAGGAGGCTCTGCGGCTGACGCAAGCCAATCTCCAGGCGGGTAGCATGATCACGCTCGATGTGCTGCAGGCTCAGGACGCCGTCAACCAGGCCCGCCTACGTCATGCCGAGGCGGTCGTCCGCTACAACCAGGCACAGCTCAGACTCACTGCCGCCCTGGGACTGCTGAATGCGGACATGCTCTGACGTGGACGACAAGTCAACGATGCTGCGCGGGCTTGGCCGTACGCCGGGCGGGCGCATCGGGCGGG
>CAYVVX010000971.1:496-1505 GCA_964455315.1 uncultured Planctomycetales bacterium
GGCTCTGCTGCCGCCTCACGCCTGTTGGCTCTCGGCATGACGCCATCCAGCGACCAGGCACCGGCACCAACAATGATCAGGAAGAGCGAGCCGAGCAGCATACTGAAATCCGTCCTGACCTCGTGCGCCATGCTCCAGAACCGGTAGCTGGACAACTGGCGCAAGCGAAACCCCCAGAATCCGTGGCCGAGCAGGATGGGCACCTTCGTGCTGACAATCGCGACGATCATGATGACGGTTTGCAGGAGATGGCTATCCCTCCGCGAACATGATCACCAGCCCGAAATTGAGTATCACCGCCAGAATGACGGAGACTACGGCAGCAACAGGGATGCTCAGGATAGCGGCGGCCCGGGAAACGCGGGGATAGCTCGTGGCACTGATGGCGGTCCCGAGGCTGATCCACCAGAGCAGGCACGACACGACGGCCATACACCAGAAAACGGTCCAGCTCCGGCTGGCTGGATTGCTGAACGACAGCACTGTCACGGGCCCGACGAGCACTGCGCTGAGAATGAAGTGGCTCCTGAAGAAGCCGACGAAGCCGATCCACGAACCGGATGCTTGAGGACCGGGCTCTCTGCCAGCAGGAGGCGGTATGATTATGGTGAAAAGAAGAGATAAAATAAACTCGCAGATCGGCGGTCCGCAGATCACGCCCGGCAGCGTGATGGTGAAGAACACCATCTCGCCCGAGCGATTCAACAGCGCGATTCCAATCCCATAGACGGCCAGCGCAACCACCAGAGCGCTCAGCCGAAAGCGCCACGCCGACCGGCGGGAGTAGCAGGAGGGAAAGCTTCGCCCGAATACCCCGGGCGTAAACCAGGTCATCAGGCACATGTGAATGAACGCGGAGATGGCATTCCGCTCGCCGTCGTCCCAGCCGGGTATGGGATCGGGCCGCAGCGGCAGGTCCTGCCGAAGCTGCTGCAGGTCAAATCCCTGCCCGCACTCGGGGCAGCGTGGATCGAGCAGGCCGGTCAGGTTGTATGCGCAGGAAGGACAG